>JBBREG010000007.1:0-40499 GCA_038203125.1 Chitinophagales bacterium | reverse complement strand
AAAAACTAATCTATATCACTTTCAAGTTGAGCGGAGTCGAAACATCCTGGCGAATTCAAAAGATCTATTCACCAGTAGAATTTTTGGTCGGTCGTTGAGCGGAGTCGAAACAAAACGACATGGTCGTTGGAGCCGGGGCTTCGACAAGTCACATCTGTATCCATGGATTTTTCTTCTGTCATTGGATAGCCTCATTGACAGCTTTTGCTATGTTTCGCTCAGCCACCTTTTGCTTTTTCTGGAAGGCCCTTATTTCACCATATCAACGGGCCATAGGAAAAACTAATCTATATCACTTTCAAGTTGAGCGGAGTCGAAACATCCTGGCGAATTCAAAAGATCTATTCACCAGTAGAATTTTTGGTCGGTCGTTGAGCGGAGTCGAAACGACACGTACGAATGACCTGAATGAAGACCTACGCATTTCTCAATTCCTGAATTAATTTCTCAAGCGAAGCTTTGGCATCCCCGAAAAGCATTCGTGTCCTCTTGTCGTAAAAAAGTTCGTTCTCGATGCCCGCATAGCCTTTGGCCATGGAACGTTTCATGACGATCACATTTTTAGCAGTATTCGCTTTGATAATCGGCATACCATAGATGGGTGATGATGGATCTGTTTCTGCTGCCGGATTGACGACATCATTGGCACCGATGACAATCAATACATCCGTATTTGGAAGCTGTGGATTGATGTCTTCCATTTCCTTCAGCTTGTCATAGGGTACATCCGCTTCTGCTAAAAGAACATTCATATGACCCGGCATGCGACCTGCTACCGGATGGATGGCGTAGTTGACTTCGACACCTTTAGCTTCAAGCGCTTTTTCAAATTCATGGCACGTATGTTGTGCCTGCGCAACCGCAAGACCATATCCCGGAACGATCACAACTCGCTGTGCATAAGCGCACATAATGGCTGTATCCGTCACACTGATCTCACTGATAGAAAGACCTTCTGTTGACTTGCCACTTGAACCACTCGCACTGAAAGCACCACTGATGACATTCCACAAACTGCGGTTCATGGCTTTGCACATAAGGACTGTTAATATCGTACCCGCACTTCCCACAAGAATACCACCTGTCAACATGACCTGATTGTCATACAGGAATCCACCTAATGCAGCTGCAATGCCGGTAAAAGAATTCAATAATGAGATAACTACGGGCATATCCGCACCACCAATCGGTAACACAAAGAGGACACCATATACCAGAGATGCAATAAATACAACCCAGATCAAGCCATCACCAAGACCTGCATTATATGAGATATACCCTATGAATGCAAGAATAATGAAGACAATGGTATTGTTTGTGATCTGTTGGACTTTGCTTCCATAATCTTTGATCTTGCCTTCCAGTTTTCCATATGCGACCATACTCCCAGCGAAAGAAACGGTGCCGATCATGAGGCTGAGAAAAATAATAAATCGTTCGCCAAATTCCTGAGGGTGGTGGGTGTTCATTTCCACAATGCCGATTAATGCTGCACACGCGCCGCCCATACCATTGAAGAGTGACACCATCTGTGGCATGGCCGTCATTTTCACACGCATGGCGGCTATGTATCCGATGACTGTACCAATCACAATGGCGCCAAAGATGTAGGTGAGGTTTCCAATGGGTGTAATTTCCCCTGTTTCACGATTCACATTTTCGTGAAACAGGACGGTGCCGACGATGCTGACAAGCATTCCAAAAGCAGCAAAAAGATTTCCCTTTTTTGCTTTGTCGGGTTTGGAGAGCATCTTCAGACCGACGATAAAGGAAAGGCTGCCGATCAGGTAACAGATTTTAAGAATGTCGCTATTCGCCATAAAATTTAATCAGGAAATGGTGTGTAATTCGCTTTGATGGATCGTAGGATCGGTAGATGCTATTTCTTTTTCTTGAACATCTGCAGCATGCGGTTAGTCACCACAAATCCGCCGACAACGTTTAAGGTTCCTAATACAACGGCCAAAAAACCAAGGATCAGGGCCAGGTAATTGTCCGGCGCCGTATGGCCCATGACGATGATACTGCCGATGATGACGACCCCATGGATCGCATTGGCCCCGCTCATCAACGGGGTATGCAGGATGGCGGGAACGTTACTGATCACCTCGATCCCAAGAAAGACTGCCAGGAGGAGAATAAAACAGATATCCCAGATATCGAGGGAGGTCAGAAAACCTTGAACTTCAGCGATAAAGAACATACAGATCGGTTATTATTTTGCTTTTCAGAAGTCAACAAATGTAGAGAATTCTCCCGAAGTGCGGAGGATGCATCACCATCCTATGTTGGAATCTCTGAACGAACCGATGTCATGCGACGTTGGCCTCTGCTTATATCTTATATTGTAGGTGAACCCCGTAAATCCGGTTCCATGGTAGCCATGAAAAAAATAAATATTGCCGAAAAATTCTCCCTGATCCATGACTATTGGAATCCGCGGGTGGCGGGCGAGCTGAATGGTCAAATGGTGAAACTGGTGAAATTCAAAGGGGAGTTTGTCTGGCACAAACATGATCATGAAGATGAGATGTTCTTCGTGGTGGATGGAGAGTTCAATATGGAATTACGGAATCAGACCATTACGATACGTAAAAATGAATTTATTATCATTCCTCGGGGAATAGAACACCGTCCTGTTGCAACACACGAGGTGTCTGTGATGTTATTTGAACCTGCCTCCACATTAAATACTGGTGATCAGAAAAATGAGCTGACCAAAGAACAGCTGGAGACGATCTAAGCCAATGACTTTTGTAACACAAGCCTTGTACATCACTGCGGGGTGGCTCTGTTTGTATCATTTAACAAAATATCCAAATGATTTTAAATTTCATTTCTCATATCATTATGGTGATTGGTGGCATATCAGGATGTTCATCGCTGCCACTTTCCACTACTACGTATTACCTGGTGCGTCATGCGGAGAAAGCCTGTGAAGATTGTGGATCATGTGATTTGGCCGTTGAGGGTAAAGTACGTGCAGCCACCCTGGCTGATATGCTGGCTAATAAAGGAATAGATAAGATATATGCTTCAGAGTGTCTGCGCACACAACGAACAGCACAACCCCTGGCTGACCGCCTTCATCAGCCTGTTGCGGTTTATCAGACCAGCGATTTGAGGGGATTTATCAGTCGGTTAAAAACGACGACACATAAAAATATACTGGTGGTCGGGCATAGCGATCAATTACCTATGATTATTCAATCTATTACACATCAACAAGTCTCAATTGCCAGTAGTGATTTTGATAACTTATTCATTATCAGAAAGAGTAATTCGACAAAAAGTAATATTGTCCTTGAGTCCAACACGTATGGCGTCATGACCAATTAAAACTCCTTGCCGGAATCCGCGATCCCTGGGGCAACCAATGGTGGATTGCTACACACGTTGAAGATGTGCGTAATGAAGAAATTGAGAAACGTGCAAAGCAATTTCAAAGCCGGAGGCATAGGAGTAAAAAAAACGAGCCGTTGAAATTCAGCGGCTCGTTTTTTTTCTTTCCAAAACTATTGGCCGTATTATTTCATATTCGAAAATGAAAATCTTTGTGCTCGTAGCAAAGGAAACTTTACACGACAACCCAATTCAATAATTGGGGCTGCGATTTTATTCCAGCCAGCAACTGTAACTGCACCACGCAGATCAACATATTTTCCAAAACTATATTGGGCCGAGCCTTTCAGATTCCAATGCATCGGTGTGGATGGACTATCATACAATATTGCTGCATCTCCATGATGTAGACCAACACCTGCCTGGGTGCGAAATTGTATTTTTTCCAATTTCAAACGATACAGATCTCTGTAATAATCCAGGACGAAAGAGGATCTGGATGTAGGTGAATACAATAGTTGTACTTCATGCCATGTGTTTCCATGCGGAATATCAATTGAAGCCTGGAAAAAGCTAGTGACAGACATTCCCTCAACTGTAGATCGTTCGGGATTGGTTGTGAAGGATGGAGTATAAATCACAGCAGTCCCCAATGAGAAGATGATGGAAGGAGGTGGTACATCTGCGAACAGGAAATTAGAAATACAACCATTAGCATCGATCACGCGTATTTCATAATTTCCAACGCCGAGACCTTCTACCGGAAATGTGTGGCTGTTAACCGATCCATACATGGCCCCATCTAAAAATACCATGTAAGGCAATACCCCTGGAGCAGATGCTGTCACGATAATCGATCCATCTGTAGCGGACGGAGTCGATGGAGGGATGATACCGGCAGTAACGATATGAATAGATGTTCCTACCTGAAGTTGAACTACAAGTTCTTCACTGCAGGAAGCGCCTGCCCCGGAATCAAATACTTCAATCATGTATGCGCCAGGTACCATCGGTACAAAATCGGATAACAAAATGGTGCCCGGAACTACCAGAAATACATCGCTTCCATTGGGATGTTCCACAGTCATGGCGAGCGGGTTGCTTCCACTTGTAAATACGTTGAATTGAATTTCACCAGGACCTTCGCAGGAAGGTTGAGTGATCATCAGGTTGCTAATGTGATCCACGGGTGCCTGTCCTACCGGAATGGTGAATACCAGTGCACATTGCAGATCCACATTTGAAATTGTAACGGTATAATTACCCGGGGCCAGGTTGTTGATAGTTGGACCTGATCCGCCATTACTCCATTGATATGTATAATTCGCAGCGGGATTCACTGTGACGTTGATACTTCCGTTTTGTAATCCACATCCTGCAGGTGTGATGGATGGCGAGATGGTAAAGTCACAAACACCTACCTGGACGATAATGATTACATGCGCTGTGGCTGTAGTGCCACAGGCATCTTGAACCGTATAATCAAAAGAAGCTTCTCCGCTAAAACCCTGTGTCGGGGTAAATGTGAATTGACCATTCGGGTTAAATATCACCTGTCCATTTGTTGCATTCGCCACTGAAGCAAGTGTTAATTCGAGTCCATCATCATTTGTAAGAACATTTCCACTCACCGCCTGGCCAAAGCCCGTATTGAAAAAATCATCGTTAGTATTAATGTTCGGAGATTCGTTTTCTACGGTAGCCTGTACTGCTTCAAAACACACAATTCCAATACTGAGATCATATACCAATATCGAATACGCTCCCGGTATGATGGTGATATTTGAAACTTCTGACAGCAGGTAACTTCCTGCAGGAAGATTAAATACCATGGAATCTGTTTCAGATACAACCTGTACCACTAAGGGTCCTGCACCCGATGTAAAAATTGTAAATCCAATCTCACCTCCCCCGAGGCAATTGGCGGATAAGGTAGAATCGATGGTTACAAATGTTTGTGGTAACTGACCAACTGTTACATTGAATGCAGAAGAACATGAATGTGAATCTGTTACCGTAACATTAACGGTTCCTACAGGTAACCCTGTCACAGATGTTCCGGTCTGGCCATTTGACCATATATACGTGTATTCCCCCGGCGGCTGCACATTGATGGCAGCAGTACCATCTGACAACCCGCAAAGGGCTGGTGTGCTGGTAAGCGTTGCTGTAAAACTCACCTGAGCCTGACCTACATTCACAGAAGTGTCTTTAGAACATTGTGTGCCGGCAAGGGTCACCGTTACCTGATAGATACCCGATGTCAGATCATTATTTTGTTGTGTAGTGATACCATTGGACCACAGGTAGGTATAGCTTGCTGCCGGACTTACATTGATACTGGCAGATCCATTTGCCAGACCACAATCGGCCGGTGCAGAGGTGGTAGTCAATTGAAATGATGGTGCCAATTCCGTAACTGTTGTCGTAACTGTTTTTGTGCACTGGGTACCTGTAATGGATACCGTGATGGTATAACTGCCCGGAGCCAGGTTAGAAACAGTTGCACCTGTACTTCCATTTGACCATAGGTATTCATACGTTCCTGCCGGAGTTACCGTTACAGTTCCCGTTCCATTCGCCTGACCGCAGGCAGAAGGAGTGGATGCAGCAGCTAATTGAAAAACAGGAGCGAGCTCTGTAATGGTAGTTGAAATTGTTTTTGAACATTGCGTACCCGCTATCGTAACGGTCACTGTATAATCACCAGGTGCAAGACCCGATGTACTTAATGATGTACCGCCATTGGACCATGCATATTCATAGGTGCCGGAAGGGCTTGCGTTGACAGTGGCTGTACCGTTATTCTGACCGCAGGCGGATGGTGTGTTTGAAATAGTAAGATTAAAATTGGTGGGTAGTTCTTCAACTGTTGCGGTAACTGTTTTTGCACAGGCACCACTGGCTAAGGAAACTGTAATTGTATATGTGCCGACGCCAATTGACAAATCTTGTGCGCCTGTATTGCCATTGGACCATAGGTATGAATAATTTCCCGGCGGATCTGCAGTTACAGTTATACTTCCATCTTCAAGACCACAATGTGCAGGCGTCGCGTTAGCTGAAACTGTAAATGCCGGATCTAATTCGCTTATGGTAAAATCCACAACTTGTTGACATGTTCCGCCGGCACTCACAGTTACAGTATAATTTCCTGGCGCAAGGTTAGCTTGTGAAGTTCCTTGTCCTCCATTGGACCATGTGTATGAATATTGTCCAGGTGTATTTACTGAAATACTTGCCGTACCGTTTTGCTGACCACACGCTGCATTCGTGACATTCGCGACGGCCCCAATGCTGGTGTTTATATTCGTTATACTAAATTGAAGGCTCTGAGAGCAGGTAGTACCTGTTCGGGTTACGGTTACCATATAGACTCCCTCCACAACGTTTGTCAACTGACTTCCTGTGGTACCTGTGGACCATACAAACTCATAATTATCTTGTGGAAACGGTGTAAGGAGTATGGCTCCGTTAGAGATACCGCACAAGGAATTTTGTATTTGTTGAGAAACAGAAAATGTGCAATCATCTGGTCCTCCATCATTGTCGCGGGTCAGGAAATAAATGCCAGTACCTACACCTGCAGCACCAATGACCGTTGGAATCCATGGAAACTTACTGTTACTACCTGCAATCTTGCCACGGTGAGGTTTCATTTGTGCATCGACTAATGAAATATCTGCCCACGGAAACACGATTGACGCAGATGCAGGTTTAGGAGAAATTACCTGATCTGGCATATTCGAGCGTAATACTTTAGCTTGTGAGGCAACTGCATTAAATACTCTCCAGAATTGATTAATACCATCATCCAGTATTTTTTTATCTGCCTCACGTAAAGAAGAAACCGGATTGCCGCTCTTTACTTTAAACCGATCGTATACTTTTTCAGTAAACTGTTTTTTTGTGTATTCATCTCCTGTCATGGCAGCCATGATGATCCAAAATGTTTGCTGAATTACAGCCTCTCTTTCCTTTTTAGGTTGTGACGAGAAAGGTGTGTTCATGACAGCCAACACATTATCTGCTGACCGTTGTATTCTTTCATTGATAGCTACAATGACCGGTGCGAAATCATTTGCATAATTGACCGGATTGATAATTCCATTTGTGGTCATATCCGTCCCGGGCCATAACAATGTACCGATCTCATTAGAAGAGGGCACGGCTCGGTATCCTTCTGATGCTGTAATTGTTGCTATATCATTTGCGGCAAACGGATCCAGGGATGCCGATGGTGCAATGCGAATTTGTTTAGATGTTACAGATTGAGGCAAGGCTACGGGAAGCCAGCTATTGAATGCGGGCATATCCATACCGGCAGGAACCGGAGGCATGTGAACATCGGCACAATATCCCTGGATAGCTATAGTCGTAACACCCGCAACCGGGATCTGTGTGACAGGTATTTCCGCAACGTAGGATTGATAATCACCTCCAGATGGAATATATACTGTCTGTGGCAGTGCTTCTAACTCATTGCTGCCCGTATTCGTGATAAATAATGTGGCAATATGCCCTGTGGTACGTCCCGTGCTGGTGGCTTTTACGGAAAGTGATTGACCATACAGGCCATGGAACTGTGTACTGGTTAAAAGAAAAAGGATTGTAAAAAACAGTCCGTAAGATTTCATACGTGATAGTTGTGTTAAAATAAAATATGTCTTTTCTGCCTGGGGGGCACGAAAGTACAACCTATGGTTGCAAACATATCACATGACAGATGATCTAAAAACCGTACCACAAATGTAGCTCTTAACGATTGAGATTGTCAGACATCCTCTCATAAACTTCTTAGAATCCCCTTAGAATTTAAAGAGCTGTATTCCAGGAGATTACGTGTCATTCAAGTTCTTGTACATATCCTCTCAGCGGAAATGCAACCTGCCAAATGATGCGTAAATGTGGGTTCCTTTTTGAAAAAGAATTATCGGATGTGGAAGATGGGACTATTTGTAGTGGAGCCTAAACCGGCATGAAGTGAACGTGTAGATTCATTTATCAGAGATGTAATATCCTGAATTCTGTTCTGCGATTCTGTTTTCGCCCAGACTCTGTATCATTTGAGGCAATCGGTTTAGTCGAACCATGCCCGATAAACGTAAGGCGTGATGGATCAATTTTATGCTCAATTATATATTGATAAACAGCCTTCGCACGTGATTCACTGAGCTTCTGATTAAGCTCATCTGTTCCCGTATTATCTGTATGCCCGGCAATCTCAATTTTCATTGTTGGGTTGTCAACAAGTGTCTGATATAATTTTTTTAATTCCGCATCTGATGTTTTTATTAAAACCGCAGACCCTGTTTGAAAAAATATATTGTTTAGCACAAAAGATTTTTCCGCAGCAGAAGTAATAGGTGTCATTTTAATTTTCAGAAAACGCATTGCCTGTGTATCCGCTGGAAGATTCACAGATTCCAAAATATATCCTTCCGCAACTGAAATGATTCCATATTCATGATTACGATCCAGTGTCACTATAATATTTCCCTTCTCATCGCCACGTTGTGACAGTCGAATAGTATCCACATTGACAAAATCTATGACTTCGAGTTTGGCGCGTATCGGTTTATTTGAAACTGCATCCATCACCTGCACTGTCAATGCCTGAACAGGAGTAGCTAAAAAATCCGCTGGCAATTCAAATTGAAACAGATCATTTTTTCGGTCTGATGTTTTGCGTGTAATGAGGGCAGTCTTACCATTGGGATGAATGGAGAGAGCTCCCTCATCTGCTGGTGTGCTGATGGGGCTACCCATATTAACTGCATCTTTCCAGGCATGATCTATACCCTGTCGTGAGATATACAGGTCATATTCACCAAGACCTTCTTTCCCATCCCGCATGAAATAAATTGTGCGACCATCAAAGTGGACATACGGACTCGCTTCATTATTGACCGTATTAATTTGTGGACCCAGATTCCTGGGTTCTGACCATTTGCCAGGTGTGATTTCCGCTACCATCCAGATATCGCGTCCGCCAAATCCACCAGATCGTGCGCTCGAGAAATAAATGGATTTTCCATCCAATCCAAAACATGGCTGACTATCCCAGCTGATACTGTTGAATGCCGGACCCATGTTCACGGGTTTTTGCCAGACATTATCTTTTAGTACGGTCAGGTAGAGATCACAACTGCCGAGTCCATCATTCCGGTTGCAGGAAGTAAAGATGAGATATTTACCATCCGGGGAAATGGCATGACCTCCTTCATTCAGTCCTGTATTAAATGAAAAAGGTGTAACGGAAATTACATTTCCCAAACTGTCATATAGTGCAATGTAAATGTCCTCCTGATCTGACATCATGCGTGTGAAGATCACTGACCTTCCATCAAGCGTCCATCGTCCTAACACTTCATTCCCTGAAGAATTGATATCATCAGACAATGCGGCTATATGGATCACATAATTGCTTTTATACAATTGTGCTTTTGCATCGAGACGAGAAAGATTTTCTACGCTAAGTTTTGCAGGACCATTTCCTTTATCATTTCGAATGACAGCCTTATAGGCAGATTGTGCTTTTGTAATACTTCCTGATTCCTCATACATGCGTGCCAGGGAATACAATTGCTGCAATTGTGAGGACGTGTCAATCGCAATAGCTTTCTCCATCGTGGAGATAGCTTCTGCTTTTTTATTGGCTTCGTAATAGATCCTGCTCAGTGCATGACGTGCTTCCGTCCAGGTTGGATATTTTTCAATCAGGTTTTCCACTTCGCTGATGGCGGAAGCTGTTTGTCCTCCGGCAGCTGCCATCATCGCATCACTTAGTGTTTTTGTTGCCTTCTCTGCAATTTTGGGTGGTATATATGTACCCTGTGTGTACGATAGGACCGTACTAAAAAGAGAGACAAGTCCGATAAGAAATAATCTATTCATGAATGTCTGGTATAACGCAAAAGTATCCGAACGAGTTGCGCATCTGGGTTGCTTGTTGAGTGAAAAGCAAGCCATTACCTTTTCATTAAGTAGCAGGATTCAATTTGGATTGTTACGAGAGGAGTGTCTTCACCACTGCTGAAATGGTCTTACCATCCGCTTTGCCTGCAAATTCCTTTGATGCCTCTGCCATTACTTTTCCCATATCCTTCATAGAGGATGCTCCTGTACGTGATATGATGTCGCCAATGGCAGTTTTCAATTCTTCTTCGGTAAGTTGTTGTGGAAGATATTTTATGATGACAGCTATCTCTTCACGTTCGACTACGGCGAGATCTTCGCGTCCTTGTTTTTCAAAAATATCAAGTGAATCCTGGCGTTGTTTGATCAGCTTTTGCAACAAGGCAATTTCTTTTTCTTCGTTCAGTCCTTCTGTCGCACCAGAAGTATTGTACAGCAAAATGGCTGATTTAATGGCACGGATCCCGCGTAATGCCGCCTGGTCTTTGGCTTTCATGGCATTTTTGAGATCTTCATTGATAATTGATTCGAGTGACATATTGCGTTTTTGTAATTTATCGGCAAAGGTACGTTTCCTATGATGCAAAATGACCCGGGTAAATATGATATCATCGGTAGTGGGTATAACACCACTCGACGTGCAGATCCATATCTGTTGAGCAGATTATTGTTTCATCTGGATCCGACCCTGGACGGAGCCTACCTGGACATCGGTTGCGGGACAGGGAATTACACCATTCCAATCGCAGCACCTGGTTTTCATTTTACCGGTGTTGATCCTTCCGCCAGGATGTTGAATGAAGCGAAACGTAAATCATCCGATATCCATTGGATCGAGGGCACTGCTGAAGATCTTCCATTTCCGGCTCAGACATTTGATGGTGCGATGGCAACACTGACTGTTCACCACTGGAAGGATCGTGAGCACGGATTGCGTGAGGTGTTGCGTGTATTACATCCGGGCAGTCGGTTTGTGATCTTCACTTCGAGCCCGGATCAAATGGATGCATACTGGCTTAATCATTATTTTCCAATTGCCTTGCAGCGATCCATTGAAAATATGCCCGCTGCTATAGACATTGTAAATGCGTTGTATGCTTCCGGATTCGACCAGGTGATCACGGAGAAATATTTTGTCCGTGATGATCTGCAGGATCTGTTTCTTCAGTCAGGCAAGAACCGGCCGGAGATTTATTTTGATGAGCACATCCGCAAAGGGATATCCACCTTTGCTTCGTTAGCTACAACGGATGAAATAGAACGTGGTTTGCAAAAACTTCGATATGATCTTGATCACGATCTCTTTGATGACGTGCGGCAACGATATGAAAGTGATCATGGCGATTATATGTTTATTGTTGCACAAAAATCTTAGCGTATGAACTGGGCCATCCTCATCCTTGCCGGCATCTTTGAAATCGCTTTTGCTACCTGCATTGGTAAGATCAAAGAAACAAGTGGGCATCAATCGACGCTGTGGTTCGTCGCATTTCTGATTTGTCTTATCACGAGTATGTATTTATTATACAAAGCTGCCCAGACCATCCCTGTGGGTACTGCGTATGCGGTTTGGACCGGGATTGGTGCTGTGGGGATTGTGTTGATGGGGATATTTCTGTTTAAGGAGCCTGCCACCTTCTGGAGGTTATTTTTCCTGACGACGTTGATAACGTCAATAATTGGGTTGAAGCTGGTGTCGTGAATGAGTAAAATGGGAAGTAAAAAACAACTCAACCCTTTGATAGTCAAGCACTTCAGACAGTGTGGCACACCTGAGTATGCCACACTGTCATAACTTATTGATTTTCAGAGCGTTGAATTCAAAGAAACCCCCTATTTTCCCATTTCAGACTTTTCCAAATTTTTTCACTCTAAAACAGCCTTTATGCCTAATCCCAACCTAAATTTTATGAAGGAGGCCATCAGGTTATCTGCCCACGGAATGAACCTCAACGAAGGAGGTCCTTTCGGCTGCGTCATCGTCAGAGACGGAACCATCGTAGGCAAGGGTAATAATAAAGTGACCTCAACCAATGATCCAACTGCTCATGCTGAAGTCACAGCCATACGCGATGCGTGCCGGCACATGAATACATTCGAACTCATAGGTTGTGAGTTATATACATCTTGCGAACCATGTCCCATGTGCCTGGCCGCGATTTATTGGGCTAGAATTGGGAAAGTGTATTATGCCTGTACCCGGCACGATGCAGCAGAGATCGGTTTTGATGATGCGTTTCTGTATGAAGAAATGACAAAGGACCTGCAGGAGCGGATGATCCCGATTGAACAGATCCTGCATGATGATGCATTTGAGGTATTTAAGAGCTGGATGGTGAAGCCTGATAAAATAGATTATTGAATGAAGTCAATAGAAAGAGAAGTTGTCGGTACTCTCTATTATCTCCATTCAATAACATAATCCCTAATTTTAACTTCACACTCATCGCCAAAAATCAATCTCGTGTATGCCTGCCATCTACTTCATCCTGGCCCTCATCGCCGGCATCCTCATGCCTACCCAGGCAGCCATCAACAATAAGCTGTCCACGTATGTGCATAACCCGGTGTCTTCTGCATTTATATCTTTTGCTGTGGGTATCGTGGCACTGTTTGTATATATGCTCATAGCATCAATTCCGCTCAGCAATCTCACGTTGATACGAAATGCTCCACCAGTAGCATGGTTAGGTGGCATTTGCGGTGCTTTTTTCGTGTCTGCAGTGGTCTTTGTTGTGCCGAGATTAGGGTTTGCGCTCACCTTCAGTATTCTGATTCTTGGTCAGATGTTGGCTACATTACCTATTGATCATTTTGGATTCCTCGACACACCGGTGCGTGAAATCAATGTCCCCAGGATCATTGGTGTGGTCCTCGTCATCGGAGGTGTATTGCTGATCCGTAGATTTTGATGTAATTTATTTTCATCACAAGTCCCATGACATTCTATATCCTCACTAATGAAACGATTCACACTGATGTACCTGCAGGTATGATGGTACTTGATTTTGTGCGATACCAAAAACATCTGATGGGCACCAAGATCGGATGCCACGAAGGAAACATAGTGCCTTGAACAAGCAATTTTAAAAGTGGTGGAAGTCAAAACCATTGAAAACTATTCTAACCCATTTTAATGATTGCCCTTTTTAATCAATAGATTTATAGAGATTAAATGTATAAATCTCGAATTTTAAAGCCGATTTTAGTGGAGACAACCAACCAGGTATATTATGAAAATAACGACAACTGAAAGATCATTTATTTTTGTGTTTTTACTTTCTGCATTTTTGTTTTCGTGTGGACAAAACCAAAATTCGGACAGAACAACTCCGGCTGAAAATGTAGCAAATACTGACAGCAGTATTGACATTGATACCTTTTCGACTTTTCCGTCAGAAATTGACGGTTGTGCTTGTTACTTTTCAAACGACGAGACGGAATTCAAGAACAGAAAATATATTTACGCTGACGACTACAGCAACAATGCTTTCGTTAGCATAAACGGAATAATGACAAAATTTGTGTTGAGTAAATCAGACACTTTACCGGACAATCATTCCATAAAGCTTTTCTCTAACGGCATGTATGAAATAGTTGTTGACATAAAGCAAGTCGGACAAATTGATGAGACGTTTCAACAAAAAGGAACAATGACCCTTAAACCAAAAAACGGACAAGCAATCATTAAAAGGATTTATGGAGAATGTGGATGTTAATAAAAACATGTTACGACAGAGATCATATTTCGGTAATGGGCAAGTTAGCACACATTCAAAATCATCATACCTATGAAAAAATTAACTTTTTCTTTATCTCTTCCGCTGACAGCAATTTTTTGCTTGTCATTTCTATTGCATCCGATTGCCACAGCTGAATTGGTTGGCACTAAATGGATAAGTCCAATAAATGATAATTGCTTTGATTCGCTCTGTTTTACTTCTGAGAACAACGTTATGTATTACAGATGTGAGCAGAATATTTATGTTGAGCTTGGTTATAAAATTATTGGAGATACAATTGAAATTGAGGCCTACAGCAAATCCTCTATGGACTATATTAGTAAAATGATTGTAACTGAGGAAAATGGTATTCTAAATCAGCTATCAACTCAAAACAATTCCTTTCCCAGAAATTTCATCAAAGTACCCGATACTGTTTGCAACTAGGAATTATTTCTTACATGAATTTAGAAAAGATTGTGCGCTAACATTGGCTGTCCACCAGCAGAGAATTTTGCACTGATCATCAAAAGTCTTCTGTCAGAAAAATAAAATGGCACATAACATCGGCTGCTCCCAATGGCGGATAAATACATAAACGAGCATATCAAAAATGTTTATGAGGATCATTAATTGGATGAAGCCACCACAATTAAGAAATTCGGAATTTCGGATTTTCAGCAAAAGGCTATAATTACTACAATCTGGATGTCATTCAGCATCACAAAGTAAAGTGATGCACCCCAATCCCTAACTTCTTACAATTTAAACCCAAGCCGTGCAAAATAAAACGCACCATCACTACCCATCTGTACAGAATCATTAAACCCACCCTGATCTGTCCATCCATCAAACTGCGGAGTCGGATACGTGTTTAATAAATTGTTTGCACCAATGGTGATGCGCAGTTTACTAGTCAGCAGGTATCCAATACTCAAATCCATCGTGATCGCTGATTCATATATGTCAGTAGCAATGGCATACAACGCATCCGCTTCTGCCTGATTGGTGGCAGGTGAATCCACCCACTGAAAGTCCTGGATGATCACATCACTGAATAGCGTCACACCTGCATTGATATCAAATCGCCGGGTACCAAAGCCCGCGCTCATTGCAAATTTGTAATCCGGCGCAGCCGCCTCCAGATAGGCCTGGGAGAACGGACCAAAGAAGGTAAACTGATTCAGATTACCATTATGGATTTCTTCAATCTCCAGGTTATTGACATTACCGGCTAGACTCACATTAAAGCGATTATTGTTGCTGAAATATTTCTGATACGCCAGGACGAGATCGAGACCAGTTGTCTTGGTGTCCACACCGTTAGCAAAAAACTGCGCAACTTCAACGCCCAGACCAAGGCCACTGGCATCAAAATTGTCTGTCAACACAATCCGGTCTTTGACAGAAATAGAATAGCCATCAATGGTAGCACTAAACGGACCCGCCGCAAATGTCAGACCGAGACTCGCATTAAACGCTGTCTCTTCCTGCAACGGGCCGATTCCAAATGCTCTGGTCACTGTGCTTGTGTTAGAGGACAACAGGGATGGCAATGATTCCCCGGCTATAAAATTGTTAAAGATGAGATTGTAGTGAATCTGTGCCAACGAAGGTGCGCGGAAGCCCGAGGATACAGATCCGCGTGCTGAAATCACATTGCTAAATCTATACCGGCTGCTGAGTTTAAAATTAAACGTCTCACCAAAGTCACTATACTTTTCAAATCGTAATGCACCTCCCACCAGGAATGCTTTGGTAATATTCAATTCGGCATCACCATAGACCCCAAAATTGGTACGACTTCTATCAACTTCGTTCGCAGGACTGTACCCGGGAAATCCCTGCGCACCACCCGGTAATTCTACACCTGCCGTATCCGTTGCAGGATTTTGCGTCGTTGGATCAATTATCGGGCGGCCCGTATTATCATACAACGCATATGAAGATTCCTCACCTGCGAAGATTTCAAAATTTTCTACCCGATACTCAAGACCAAAAGCAAGATTAAGCCCATCCAGAATGTCTTCATGATATTTCGTAAAGTCCAGACCAGTTGTATTCTGTGACAAACTATGACCGCCTGCATCAAAGTCGGTTGGAGACGCGGCCTTCAGGGATGCATTATTACTGCCGGTAATAAAATAATGGAAGAGATTACTGCCATACGTATTATTAAAATCAGCAACCCAACCATTGTCCATCGTATGACGTATGCCCGCGGATGCAGACACATCCGTAATGTTAGATGTGATATGCGGAGTGAATCCATCCGGATACAGGCTCGCCACGGTTCTTACATCACCACTCGCATAACTGTCACGTGAAAATGCATAGGCATCTGTATCGCGGAAATTGCGACCCCCAAAGGCATACACTTCTGTATTCGGACTCACCGGAATGGCCGAGTTGATCATAAAATTAAATCCATCAATCGCCGCACTTCCATATCCTTTACGCCATGACCACGATGGACGCAGTGTTCGTTCTTTTGTCAAAAACTCAGTTGTAAAATTCGCGAAGCCACCTTCTTCGCCGATGTCAAGCCCATAGTTCAGATCAAACTTGAGCGTATTACCATCAAAGCTTTTCTCTTTTCCATCCAGCCTTTGTTTGCCTTCAATATTAAACAGCGCATCTCCTGCCTGTTCTTCATATCCATCTCCGATACCGGTACTATAGGCACCATACAATATACCACCGGACAGTCCTTCGGTCTGATCATTGAGGATAATATTCATGACACCGGCGATGGCGTCAGACCCATACTGTGCTGATGAACCATCACGCAATATTTCAATTCGCTTGATGGCTGCAGCGGGAATTGCATTCAGGTCCGTTCCGGTATTTCCCCGTCCACGTGTACCAAACACATTCACGAGCGATGACTGATGCCTGCGTTTTCCATTGATGAGGACAAGTGTCTGGTCGGGACCTAAACCACGTAATGAAGCCGGGTCAATATGATCCGCTCCGTCTGATCCGGATTGTTTCGTTGCATTGAAAGACGGTGCAGCATACTGAAGGATCTGGTTGACTTCCGCCTTGCCCTGGATATTGGCCAGTTCATTGATATCAATTACATCGATCGGCACAGGTGCGTCAGTGGATGATCTTTTATACGACCTGGATCCGACGATCTGAACTTCTCCCAGAGACAGACCTTCCGTCATAACGACGTTGAGTTCTTCCCTGCCATCAATACCCAGTTCGATGGTTTCATATCCCACATAACTAAACACCAGAATAGCCACGCCACTTGCCACAGAGATCTGATACGCGCCATCAAAATTGGTCGCTGTTCCTTTAATCGTTCCTTTTTCAGATATATTGACACCTGTCAGCGGTTCGCCGGCTTCATTGGTTACAGTTCCGTTTATATTCATCTGTGCGGATAAAGGAGCCAGGAATAAGATAAGAGTAATGAGGAGAAGTACGTTTTTCATAGTTGGTTTGTCTGATTTGAATGAACAGCGTCTGGTTGAGCAGATGAAATTTACATAAAGATTGTTGAAACGGATATTTCAAATTAGGCAATGGTTCGTCGTGCCAGAATCGGAAACGTATCAGGGTGTGGTATCAGCTTTTGGCTTCGCACCAAAAAAAGGCTCACCACAGTGACTGCAAAAATTTGCGTTCGTCGGATTTTTATATCCACATCCGGGACAGGAATTTTTTCGTTCTGTTGATTTCGCCATCTCCACCGTGACAATCCCGGTTGGCACTGCAATAATTGCATACCCGATGATCATGGCGAACGATGAGATAAATTTCCCCAGCACGGTATGGGGCACAATATCACCATAGCCAACTGTGGTCACAGTTATGACAGCCCAATAAATACTTTGTGGGATACTCGTAAAGCCATGTTCCGGACTTTCGATCACATACATAACGGTGCCAAGTATGACAACGATCGTGACCACTGTGCTGAGAAAGATGCTGATCTTAAAAGTGCTTGCTCGCAATGCATGAATGAGTACTGTTGCTTCCCTGTTGAAGCGCACCAGTCTTAATATACGGAATACACGCAACAACCTGAATATGCGAACAATCAAAAAATAATGATAGCCAACAAATAGTAAACTGAGATATGCCGGCAGGATGGCCAGTAAATCCACAATTCCCCAAAAGCTAAAAATAAATTTTGCAGGCTTTGGAATCACATACACCCGAATGATAAATTCTACAGTGAATAAAATTGTAAACACCCACTCAATGAAGTAAAAGAGAAATCCATACTTCCCATTTAATGCCGGAACGCTGTCCAGCATGGCAATCAGGACGCTAATCACAATGGCCCATAAAAGAAATATATCGAATGCCTTCCCGAGGCGCGTATCACTTTTAAAAATGATGTCATATAACTCCTGCCTGGTGGCTAATTTCATGGTATCAGACGATTTAGCTTTCAGAGCACGTTTTTGATTAATGTTTGTGTATACCCCATTTTGTACCGCATCATAAAGAAATGGGTTAATCAACTCTCAAGATACGACATACTTTATTGAGCTCCTGCTGCTGAAACGGGTGTGGGCAATCATCATCACATGAATTGCCTTTATTTCCTTCTCTATGCTTCAAAGTATTTCCGGCATCATAAGAACTTTAGCCTTAGCTTACGCTTTAACATTGCTTTATTACCAAGTTCTAACTATAATGTATGCCACACATCGCTATCCTCTCCGCCAGCGTACGCACTGGTCGCAAGAGCCACAGAGTAGCCCTTTATTTTCAAAATTATCTGCAGGAAAATAATCTCGCCACTACAGAGATCCTCGATCTGAAGGAATACAATTTTCCGTTGTTTGCGGAACGTCTTCGATTCCAAACAGAGCCCGCTGCGGATGTAATTTATTTCGCGAACAGAATTAAAAACGCGGATGGTATCATCATGGTGACTCCGGAATACAATGGCGGTTATCCCGCAAGTATTAAGAATGTGATTGACCTGTTATACGATGAATGGCACCGAAAGCCCATCGCGATCACCACTGTATCAGATGGCGTATTCGGTGGTACACAGGTGATCACATCCCTTCAATGGACTTTATGGAAGATTCGCGCATGGACTGTGACTTCCATGTTTCCGGTACGCAATGTGGGTACAGCTTATGACGAAAATGGTGTACCTGTAGAAAAAGAAAGTACCGACAAAAGAGCCAAAGCATATCTCGATGAATTGCTCTGGACGATCGAGGCCCATCATCGGATGAAAGATTATCAAAAATAGACTTGTGGTGAGCCTGCGGTGCGCTGAGCTTGTCGAAGTGTAGAATCCACTTGTGGTGAGCCTGCGGTGCGCTGAGCTTGCCGAAGTGTCGAATTCATGCCAGTTATCATGGTGAGGTTCTTTAATCGACGGATTTTTTGGATGCCAGATACGAGATGACAGATACCAGACTCCAGACGCAGGAATTTTGCAGGTTATTGGCGTTTACAAAGAGCTTTCTAAAGTTCGAAGCAGAGAAATAAAGTGTCGCGCTAAGACGTAAAGCTTGCAAAGAAATTTTATGATTTACTGAATACCGAATACCTTTCCAACCCCCTGCCCCCTGAAAGGGGAACTTTGGGATTACCGATACCTTTCCAACCCCCTGCCCCCTGAAACGGGAACTTTGGGATTACCGTTTTACCTTTCCAACCCCTGCCCCCTGACTACTGCCTCATCGCTTGAGACTGACGACTGAGCAGTAATTATTGTCCTTACTATTCACGATTGAAGATTCACGACTGACCTTTCCGTTAATTACATCCCGCCGTCTTCACCTCAAACTTAGAACCTACCGGCGCTCTAAAGCCCGGAGATAACGTAATGATATTTTCTGCATCATATATGATCTGTGCATTGTTGATAATCACAGATGTAGAAGAGATTGTATTGCTTGCCTGGTAGTATGCATTGGTGCCGAGATTCGCGTTGTGTACAATATTAGCCTGGCAGGTTTCTGCTACCCAGAAGTCTTTATTCACCACCTGTATGCCATATGTATCAGTATAATATGTGGCTTTGAAAACCCATTTACCTTTCGGTGCATTATTTGGAATCGTACTGTTCCACACAGGCAATATGGCACGAAGGAAAAAAGTGCCCGTCCGGATAAAGGTCAAGGCGAGAATGGTTGAAGTATCACCATCCGGCTCAAACACTTCAAGTTTGGCTGAGTCTGTAGTTAGGGAATGCCGCACTGCTATAGAAAATGTAATGGCTTCGCCCGGGTCAAAAACATCCTTTTCATTTGGCACTTCAATACCCGGACAAGCAGGAGTTGTAGGTGGAGTGGAGTGTGTTGCAATTTTATTTATCCCGGAATCATAATACGGCAATTGATTTGCCCACCAGCTATTTACGGTCGTACTGTTGGCTGAACCAGCGAATGGTTCTATCAGGTTGCCTCCACTATCATATGTCTCAAAATGTAAATGCGGGTTGGTGGAACATCCACTGCTACCAATCAAACCCAGATACTCTCCCACGGCAACAAAGTCTCCTATCGTCTTGGTCGTCAGTGTATTTGATTTCAGATGCCCATACCACGTAATAGACCCATCAGCATGTGTTAGAAAGACGGCATTCCAGGTGCCTGTGCATGAACAGTTGTCATCAAAATTATCGTCCTGCCAAAATGAAATCACACCATCCGCAGCTGCAACAGCTTCTACATGATTGTTCTGTTTCTTTAACCAGAAATAAGGTGATGTACGTATATCTATCCCGTTGTGCGTATCATACGTTTGATTTAAGCCATTGTAATCAAGCACCCCGGGCGATGTCGGATCGAGGTCTACATAATTGGAAAGTGCATAATAACCCGGATCATTAAAACCATCTGCCTGCCGCATAGGCCACTGTAACAATGGTGGTGCTCCCCGACGCTGCGCATCAAAATACTTTTCAAAAACACCCTGTCTTTTCAACTCCTGATTGATGCTGTCAATAATAAAACGGAGGCGTACCGTTTCCTCGGGAGAAACGCATTGCTCAGGCGTATCACTTTCGGATTCCACAAATATATAATCGGGTTGTTGTGAATATAACATCAACGAATGAAGAATAAAAATGATCATCACCCAAAAGCCGACCTTGATTTTTATCGTTTTCATATGCTTATGGATTTGATTTTTTCAACTGATCTATTTCTTTTTTCAATTCGATGACATACAATGTGAGCTCTTCGATTTTTTCCATCATCATTCGTTGCATATCACCCAACAACACTCCATCTTCTTCAATCTGTTCAGCAGAAGGGATTCCGGGTAAGTGGCCTTGCTCGTCAATTTGTTTTTCCAATACATCAAGCGGCGTGAGTGCGTATCCATCGTCGAATACATAGTCCGGCCACGAGCCACTTATTTCAACACGTATTTCTTCGCTTATAATTTTACCGTCAACTGCGAGGAGGTAATCATTGGATGGCATGGCAGCAGAAGTTCCTACACCAATACCAACCTGTCCGTTCTCATTGGGGACCATCAGTACATCACCTGCATCCGATTGCAGAAATAAAGCTGAGCCTGCACCGTTACTCCGTGCCTGGATTTCATTTCCATCCATTGCGATATTGGCCCCACTGGTTGGACCTAATACAAGTTCACCACCACTCGCCAGGGTTACATCTGTACCATCTGTAATATGCAGCTTCGCTTGCGGATTGGATACACCGACACCTACACGTCCTGTATTGTTGTCGCATAATGACAGATCGCCGCTCCAGTATTGTAGATATAAATCGGACGGCGTGTCACCGCTGCGTGCTAGGATTTCATTATTATCAAAGCGGACATGAAGACCTGCCGGCGTGCCTATCTGAAGATATCCCTCTCCTGTCTCACTGACTGGCTGTGCCCCTATTATCTGCAGTGATGCTTCAGGTGCATCCGTTCCAATTCCGACATTGCCTCCTTGTGTTATGACCATATTAAGGTCGGATGCACCGGTGAAATTATTGATCGCATCAAATATTTTGAATGTACCACCATCATTAGCAATTCGCCAGTCTGTACCGGAAAATGCTGTTGACCTGTTTAGATCAATACCAACAATACTGGCGCCTGCACTAGTGGTGTGTACGGACAGGAACTGGTTGCCGATTCCTTCCAATTCTAATTTTTGGTCAGGAGTAATCGTTCCGATACCGACAAATCCATTGGTTGAATTCATGTGGATAAGGGTACTGCCGACGCGCATGTCACCACCTGCTGGTTGCAAATGCAATAATAATGGACCACTTCCGTAATTGGATTGGAGGATATCGAAATCAAGTTCAAGGTGGGCTTCCGATGTGTCACCAAGGATAACAAGACCACCGGTGGTATTCACCTGGCCGCTGCTGGCAACGTGAAATGGGCCCTGAGGAGTTGTGGTAGCAACACCAACTTTCTGGGCGACAAGAGGATTCCACAAGCTTACTGTAAGAAATGTAATGCTGAATAGTAATGACCTGGAGGTTTGCATGGCGTAATGGGTTTAGAATTTAAACCTAGGAATCATTACCCGCAGGATTTTTGTCAATTGAGAATCGACAATGCCTGATTGATACTCGGAGGTATTGAGTGAATATTTTTTTGGAGCTGCCCCCAACCCTGCGTTTCTCATCTCGACAGTTGCCCCCGACCCCTGCGATTCTCATCTCGACAGTTGCCCCCGACCCCTGCGATTCTCATTATTCGTTTCTGCGAAACATCTTATTCGAAAACGCCGGGGTGCCTTTTCGAGACAGAACCTCAGCCTTCGCATCTGCCTTCGCCTCCGCCTTCGCCTCCGCCTCAGCCTACCATTCCGACAGCTGCCCCCAGCCCCTGCGTTTCTCACCTTTCGTTTCTGCGAAACATCTTATTCGAAAACGCCGGGGTGCCTTTTCGAGACAGAACCTCAGCCTTCGCCTTCGCCTCCGCCTACCATTCCGACAGCTGCCCCCAACCCCTGCGATTCTCATCTCGACTGCTGCCCCCAACCCCTGCGTTTCTCACCTTTCGTTTCTGCGAAACATCTTATTCGAAAACGCCGGGGTGCCTTTTCGAAACAGAACCTCTGCCTTCGCCTTCGCCTCTGCCTTCGCCTTCGCCTGCCTTTCCGACAGCTGCCCCCAGCCCCTGCGTTTCTCACCTTTCGTTTCTGCGAAACATCTTATTCGAAAACACCGGGGTGCCTTTTCGAGACAGAACCTCAGCCTCAGCCTCAGCCTTCGCCTCTACCTTCGCCTGCCTTTCCGACTGCTGCCCCCAGCCCCTGCGTTTCTCACCTTTCGTTTCTGCGAAACATCTTATTCGAAAACGCCGGGGTGCCATTTTCAATCAAAAAACTCACACCTCTCAAAAATCAGAAGTGCCTTTTAGAAATCAAAAATCCTAATTGATCTCGTGATCCGCCTCAGAACGCGTTTATCACCGCAATCACATCCTCCCCATAACGGGCTATTTTCTGATCACCAAATCCTTTCACGTCGCTCAGCTCTTCCAGTGTGCGGGGTTTCTGTCGTGACAACGCCTCAATCGTTGCGTTGTGGCAGATGATATAATCCGGTTGATTGGCTTCATGCGCTTTGTCCCTGCGCCATTGTTTCAGAGCTGTTACAATTTCCAATTGATCGGCTGTCAGCACTGGCTCTGGTTCTGAAGTGTGGCTGACAACTTCCCGGGTGATTTTGCTGGGGATCTTTCCGTTTTTTATCGGGGACTTGCCATTTTCATAGAAGACGAGGACGGACCAGTAATCCGGTTCTCCGGGGACATACTGGGTAGATGTTTTTTTAACGGTGACGCTGTTGAGGAATTGATTGAGCGACTCCTGGTCGCTTTGGATGAAGGGCTCATCCAGCCGGGCTTGAAAAACTTTGACATTCATTGTTTTGACTTGTGAAGTGATAAAATAGAATTCGACGTGGAGGAGTAGATCACCTCCATACATGTATATGTATCGAACAGGTTAAAACGTTACGGATTTCGTCGAATTTTTTAAAATATTTACCGCCGTATGAAATTAGACTCCGATATACTTAGGGTTGCCCGTCAGGAATTGGACCATCATCTATTGCCGGATCTGCAATTCACTACAGAGCTGCGTCTTTTTATGAAAGGTGAGATGAACGCGGAAACTTATTTGGTATCAGAATTTGGTTTTAAAAAATTCATCCTTGCTTATGGCATTGGCCGGACGTTAGGAGCAGGGGATGAATGCAAGTTGAAAATCCTTCATGCAGTCAGGGCGTTTCCATTTGCAAAATCACATGTTGCATCCATTGCATCTCTTGCTGAGACACTACGGGAGCAATGTTTATCTTCCAATGCTGCCAAGGGAGGATTTGGTCTGCCGAGGTCATTTTGTTCGAAACTTTTATATGTATACAAACCGGATGAGATTATACCATATGATTCATATGTGCTCAAATCGCTTGTATCTCACTCTGGTCAATCCATAAAAGACCTTCATCAATATTATGATCGAGCCAACGAATTCAGGTTCACATATTTCTCTGAGACAGGCGCTGAGGTTAAAAGGCTTCGTAAAAAACATGATGCCTTACATACATCCAAAATGAAATCTTTGCACATCAATCCTGACAAACTTTTTAGCTGGAAGATTACGGACAAATATTTGTGGTGTGCGGAAGATATGAGGCGGCGCGGGTGATCTTAGAGAATGACTTACAGCCATTTCCATACATCGATTTTAGAGAATACGTGTTAGTATCATTGTTCCCAAATTGGATAGATGCCATTTATATTCCGCCCAACAACTGACCATGTCATTGAGGCGGAGGAGGATCTCCTGCCGCGAGTCTTTTTCTGTAAATAAGCTCGTAGAAGGGCATGGTGATCCCTCGCTTAAGCAATAGGAACAGGGCTGTGCAATAAATGGTGCTAAAGAGAATGATTGAAAAGCAAATGGATTGTATGATTCCGCCATCGACAAGCCCTTCCTGAATTGGCAATGTGGCAATAACAGCCGCCCCCAAACCTTTGGGGATCATAATGGAGATGACCGCTTTGTCAAGGACGGGTGTATTCCTGGCGACCACAAGCTTCACCATGATGATTCTGGCGATACAGATGATGACCGTAAACAAAGCGCCCCACATCAAAAGGTCAAAGCGGTCAATCTGGATGCTGATGCCAATAAAAACGAAGAAAAAAGTACGTAGGAGGAATACAAGCTCAGCAAAAAATTCTTTTTCATTTTCAGGCAGCACAATACTTTGATTGGGGATGATCTTTTCAATAATTTTTGGTTCCAGGTATTTAAGGTTGCCGATGGCGATGCCGAAGGATAAGGCTGTCAGCGGACTGCTGGCGTTGAGATATTCCACAATGCCATAAAGAATGAAAAGAAAAGCAGGTGTTGAAAATTTTGTGCTTTTGAAGTCAGGGAATTTATTGATAATGAATGACCAAAGAAATGCACCGAGAATGCCTGTCAACAAAGAAAAAAGGACCGAAGCCAGAAACTGGGGCACTATGGTGTTGGTGGAAATCTCACCCGTAGTCATCAATCCTAATATCAAAAGCGGAATGGCAAGTGTGAACACATCTGTTTCCGCCGATTCCATGATCAGCGTAGTAGCTGTTTTAGGCTGTACTTTGATCTTGCGCACCAAACCAACAACCACTGCGGAGGAAGTACCCCCTAAAGCAGCACCGATAAAAAGTGAGGTCAGCAGTGACAAGTCAAAAAAGAAATAACACAAGAGTGTGATTGTGATCCATGTGATCATGAATCCGAAAAATGTAATGCCGGCGGATTCACCAAACGACTTTTTAACTTCAGAGAATTTGAGATCGGTCCCGCTTTCGAAGAGAATGAAGATCAGTACAAAGTGACTGAAGAGAGGACCGAACTGTCCAAATGCTTTTGGGTCCACAAGATGAAATACAGGGCCCAGAAGAAGTCCTATCAATATAAGCCCCAGCACATCAGGAATGCTTTTCTTCTCAAATATCCTGCTGAGATAATGGCCCCAAAAGATGAAGACCCCGGTCAGTATAATGATGATGGATGTGCCCATGAATGCAAAATATCCTTTTTGTTTCAGTACGTAATTCAGGCTGTTTTACCCTTGCCGGTTTGGCAGTCACTTTCTGAAGCATCCTGATGTATTGTTCTGCAGATACTCCTGGTAAAACCCATCCATGCATTTTCCGATAATGATGAGGACCACATAGGCATCGATATTTTCACGACTCATGAAAGCTCCATCATTATAACAGCAATACAATCACCAGAATCAGATGACGGGATCTACAAAGTACATAGCCAGGGCTCCTTTACCCTTGACATCAATCAATCCCCTGTATGTGAAAGTGAATTCGGGTTGATCCTTAATAAGCTGATAGGTGGTTTCAGAAATGTTGATACGCCCCACTTCTCCGTTCGTTTCCATGCGGCTGGCTGTATTGACGGTATCACCCCAGAGATCGTATTGAAATTTACGGAGACCTACAATGCCTGCCACTACGGGGCCGGAATGAATTCCGGCACGCATCGAGAAAGACGGAAAGCCCAGTGCATCCATTTCCGTTTTTCTCTGCTCACAAAATCGTTGCATGTCACTGGTAGCTTTTACCACATCGATGGCAGTGGATGTATTATTCTCAGGTATAGAGGCTGCAGCCATATATGCATCGCCGATGGTTTTTATTTTTTCCAGTCCGTGCGTGGCAATGATCATATCAAAAGCCTTAAAATAGACATTGATCTCAGATACCAGGTGAGTCGGGCTCATGTCGCTGGCGATCTCTGTAAAGCTTTTAAAATCTGTAAACAGGATGGTGGAATGAGGAAAGAGCCTGGCGTCTGAATGCCCTTTAACTTTCAGTTCGTCAGCTACACTGGCGGGGAGGATGTTGAGCAGCAAGCTATCCGCGATATTTTTTTCAATACGGATGGCAGCCCGTGATTTACGCATAAACCGCAGTCGGGTCCATAAGCCAATAGCCAGGAGAAATATCCCTGAACCGGCAAACAAATATCTGTTCCGGGTATTGGTGATGCGTTCATTGGTAAGGGTTACATCGAGGTTCGCCACTTTGAGGTCCTGGATCAGTCTGGCTTTTTTCTCTGTCTCATACTTCTCCTGCATTTCTGTGATGGACTTTATGCGTTCTTCATCGAGAAATTCTTCGCGTAGTTTTGAGAAATCATTTAAATAATAATTGGCTTTTTTATAATCACCAATGCTTTCATAATATTTCGCACGACTCGACTGGATGCCTGTCAACACATCCAGATAATTTCTCTTAGCGGCAAGAGCATAAAGCGAATCGAACCGGAGGAGTGCTTCGCCGGGTTCACCCCTTTCAAAATTAAGTATGCCAAGATTATACTGAAGATCCATGTACACGATGCTGTCTTCGGACGTCAATGATATCGGGGACGCCACCGTATAGAAATAATAGGCACTATCCACATCTCCTGTCAACCCTTTGATGGTACCGAGGTTGACCAGCGTGGTCAATATGTCTCCCGTGCTTTTCTTGTCTATAGCTTCTTCCAATAATGCATGAAAAGCAATGGTACTGCCGATCGTATCACCTGCGTTGACTCGTCCAATAGCCTGATTGGTTAGAATAGCAAACTTATTCTTGAGGTTATTCCATGCCGGATTCCAGGCACTGAGGGCCAGCTTCGCTATTGAGTCTACTCTGGCAAAATCTCCCAATGACAAATACACATTTGTGAAATTGAGCATCAGTCCGGTGAAAATGTTGCTGTCGCATGAAGGTTGGTAAAGATCCTCGGCCCATAACAGGACCTGAAGTGCTGAATCCGGCATTCCAATTTCATCAAGTGGGGCAGATTTCAGGCTCCTGGCCCAAACCTGCCTGCAAATATCATTCTCCCGCACGCCAATCGCATACACTGAGTCAGCCAGTTCAATACGTCTTTGTGGATCAGTAGATGTTCCTGATTCAAGGGTATGCAGAATACTGTCAGCCCATATTATTTCCCGGGATGAAACCTGCGCTGTACAGGCCGCTGACCAGAACAAAAAAGTGATTGTCAAACAAGTTGTCTGTACAATAGCTTTTGGGGGCATGATAAAAAAATAAGTGCGGGAGCAGATCAATGGCAAGGATGCGAAGAGGATATTAATCCTGGTCTTCGCCAACTGATTTTTTGGTAAACTTATACTTGCCCTGGCTGGTGCCGTTCAGGTTGATGGTGATGGAAAACGGATCACTGAGCCGATTGGAGCCGGGAGTGTATGGTATTTCCCAATAGCTTTCATTTACAAAATCGGTTCCGGTATTTCCATTGACTAACAGGTTGGTATTATCCGCAGGGTCGGTTGTGATGTTATCGATCGCATACTCTGTATCGAGTGTGGCTGATCGTAAAGAAAAAAGCATATAATTATCTCTCTCTCTCCAGCCTTTAATCTGCACTTCCAGAAAACTATTATCGGGGTCGGAACCTGAATCCGGTTGGCCTTCCGGAAATATTTCGTGGAATCCTTTATCCATAGAGTCGATCTCCCATTTATTTAAGTCATCCACCTGGCCGGCATTGTTTTGAAAAGTCATGGTTTGCAAAATTGAGGAGTGAGAAAATAGTATTGAACGTTGTTTTGTAGTCACGATCGGTGGACTAAGATAGAATAGTTTGATCATGACACAAAAGGAAGATCATACAAGCGGGATTCACTCGCAATGCAATTTCAGCTTTTCAGGAACAGGAAACAATTGGGGATCAAATTTACAGATTTGGAATATGGCAGGAGTAATAGTACAATAACCCGCTCCGGAAGACTCCGGGATTATAGCATCATTCTATAGATCCGGCATGAATACATTTCCAAGTTCTATCATCCGGTCATGCATCTTTTGTAACATTTCAGTACGTGGATTAGCTGTTGGTACAGGAGGCAAATCCAACGTTTCAGCCGGTCTTCCAAATTCACGAAAGAAAACTTCAAATCCTGCAGGGGAAATGTGTAATAACGCTTTAGCTGTATCTGTCAGCAGATTAAAATGATGAGGTATATTTCTGGGTAGAAAAATAAATCCTCCAGGGCCAACTACGATCTTCTTATTTCCGACATGAAAATCAATTTCACCTTCTAACACATAAAATGATTCATCCTCGAGCTTATGATAATGAGGAGGTGCCATAAAGTCTTTGCGGAAATGACAATGCATAAGAGAAAATGCGCCTTCGGTTTCCGCTGCAGTGATCAAAAAAGAAAAAGTATGCGCGATATAATGGACAGAATTTTCCAATGATGGCTTCCTCGATACAGCCTGATTCACAATTTGCGTGTTCATAATGAATATTTTTTCAAAAGTATACCGTCTTTATGGGCCTATTCTCTACCAAATGGTAGATTCAGTGGATCCATCCCATTTCAAGCGCTTTTACAATCGCCGAGGTGCGGTTTGCTACACTCATTTTCTGATAGATATTCAGGGTGTGTGTTTTAATAGTTCCGGATGAAATGAAAAGCCGTTCAGCGATTTCTTTATTCTGAAGTCCTGTAACCAATAGAAACAAAACTTCTTTTTCCCTTTCGGTTAGCTGACTTAAAAATTTTTGCGATTTACCTGAAAGCTGGCTCAATGCATTCCATCTCCATTTTTTTCCTTCACGCTCGGATTGTACATAAGAAACATTTTCCATTTCAGAAAGGGCGAAAGTCCTGACAAGAAAACTACCCACCGTTTTTAATATATAGAGATGATGCTGCTGATACACATTTTGATGTATCGTCCGAACAGTAATTAGACCCGCTATTTTGTGATT
Organism: Chitinophagales bacterium; assembly: GCA_038203125.1. Classification (GTDB taxonomy): domain Bacteria; phylum Bacteroidota; class Bacteroidia; order Chitinophagales; family Saprospiraceae; genus Opimibacter. The sequence goes on along the minus strand of JBBREG010000007.1, from coordinate 10,781 downwards.
CAATTTGAGGGGAACATATATGGCAGCTTTTGGATTACAGCCGGTAATGGGTATAGGTTTTTGCTCAAGGTAATTTCCGTATTCCCGATCCATATCATTGATGAAAATTTCCTTTTCATGCCGAATGCACCATGAAGCCAGCCGATTAGCCGCCATCGCATCAATAGTAAAATCAGGAATTCTCTTTCCATCTTCGATCATACCTTTGTACGTAATCATATTTTCTTTGTCATCATAAACCCCCACGGCAAACTGGAAAGCATCCATCAACTTGTTGACATTCGTGTAAATAGCTGCACTCATTTCTTCCAGGGAAAGATCTGACGTGATCATTTCTTCTACATCCGATAAAATAGAAAGCTGTTTTGTCCAGTCAATATTTGTCTTTTTGGCTACTGCATTGCTCCATGATGAAAATGTATGTACAAATGCATGTTTAGTCACCTTGCGAATGTTTATTAAAACAAACTAAGAAATTTTCCAGTCATATTTCATGGCAATCTATTTACCTCGATACCATTGTCCATTGCAGGCGGACCTCTCCTCATACGCCGGCGAGAGGTGGTGAATTCGATCGACGCTTATTATATGCGGATTCGCTGTGGTTAATGGCTAATCGCAAATTGCATTGCACGTTGAGTGATCAAGTCTTTGTAGACAGACTCGTAGTCTTCCGTTAGAAAGGACATTTCGATTAGTTGAGTAGCATCGGGGTAGCCATTTACCAAGCCTGGTATACACAGTCCTACTTTGTTTATCATTTAGATGTAAGGCAATAGCTAAGCGATCGAAATACTCTTTGTTGAAATTCAATTTTTTACCGCCCGACAACAATGCCATGTCTTCGGGATCTTTATACAAACAGATATTCTCCACTGTCCTCCTCTGTTAAGACACTGGTCAGTTCGTTAGTGTATTTCACTATCCCTTGTCGCATCATTGTCGATTGATGGAACCAATACATGGCCAAACATTCGTAGTACCTGATTCACTTTTGACAGGTTAAGATTTTCTTTGCCTTGCTCAATCTTTCTGATGACTGTGAGAGCCACCCCGGCTTTCTCAGCAAATTCTTCCTGCTTTAGGCCCAATTGCTTTCGTCGGGTTTTTACAAATTCGGCTATTTGATTCACTTTTATATGTATTTGCATATAAAAGTAATGAAGATTACTTAATTATATGTATTTACGTATAAAGTATTCGGTTTGCCATCATTTAATTCTTTTAGATATAGTTTTTGGAATTGCTTTAAAACTTTCTTACGCCTACGGACTCTTATTCCATCCTTTACATATCAAGATCAATAGTTTGCGGAAAGTACTAAAAAACGCTGCCTTGCGCAAAATTTTACTCTTTTGGCTGATTTAAAAATACCTATCGGGTAGAGCGCTGGAAAAATAACCTCTTGTCTCATGGGAAGAATGCATTTGCTTTAGATACGCTGTGTAACTCCTTCCCGGAGCACCGTAACATCTTGGCTATGACGCTTAAAACTGTAACACTACAGGTATTACGATTCATTTTTTTCTGTACTCGGGTCTGGCCCTGTTAGTAGTATCAAAAGCTCACAGGAATCTCCTTAGAATATAATCTTCTGACAATCAAAAATTTGGGTCCAGGTAATGGCTAGGTTTGCGTAAATTACTTATTAATATAAATACTAAAATCCAGTATAAACTGAAAGACATCAAATTATTGACTAAATATATATACCATGGCAATTGAAGAAATTCGTATTGAGTTGACAGAAAGTAAAGAACCCGCTATTTCAAAAAATGGCTTGAAACAGATCGTGCGAAGAGTTCACTACACAAGAGACAACCAATTATTGTTTTCAGGCACTGCAACTATCACGACTGGGGAAATAATGATAGTCTGTGACTATCCTCAAAGTGGATTAATTGAATACTCAGGAAATGTTCTGGTTTTGACGTTGCCTTTTACAAGAAGCTTAGACGACCATAGTAATCTGACTAGCCAAGGGGAAGAGCGATTAAAACGCGTGATTGACTCCTTGCTATCGCGATTGAGTTCCGTTTAATATTTGATCAATAGCTCAAATTTATAATATACTGCACCTTTTATCGGTGGGAATCGAAAAATAATGAATGCTATTTTATCTCAAAGCATTCGACGAAAAGCGTTAATTCTCCAAAATGACCATATGAGAGTCCTTACGAAATCAAGATTTAACCTTGGACTGGAATGTCCCAATAAGTTATATTTCACGCGAAAGAAAGAATATGCCAATCTGAAGAATGAAGACACATTTCTAATGGCAATGGCACAAGGTGGCTTCCAGGTTGAAGAATTAGCCAGACTACATTATCCCGGTGGTGTTCTGATTGAAGAAAATGATGGTGACTATAGCAACCTTTGGAATATCACAAGGGGATTATTAGAAAAAAGCAATGTAACCATATATGAAGCCGCTTTTTTGTGGCAGAGCTTATTTGCCAGGACCGATATCCTTGTGAAAACTGAAGATACCATAGATATAATAGAGGTAAAGTCAAAATCTTATTACCCAAATGACGAACATATTTTTATTGGTTCCACAGGAAAAATGATAACAAAGTGGAAACCATATCTATATGATATAGCCTTTCAGCATTACGTAGTAAGTAAGTGTTACCCGGGTTACAAGATAAGATCGTTCATTATGATGGCTGATAAAACCAAAAAGGCTACAATCGATGGAATGAATCAACTGTTTCGAATAACCCAAACTTCTAATCATAGAACAGGGATTGAATGCAGAGTAACTTCTTTGAGTGAGACGGGTAGTAGTGTTCTTGGCCTAAAAAATGTAAGTGATATAATTAGAGATATCCAGTTAAATAAATATGAATACCATAAAAGCTTGACTTTCGAAGGTGCAATCGACATGTTTCGTGAAGCTTATGAGAGTGACACTTATCTCAATTGGCCAACGAGTTATTCCGTATGCAAGAATTGTGAGTTTAAAACAGAGGAGATAGATTCTTTTCCGAAATCTGGATTTGAGTATTGTTTCAAAAAACAATACCAGTGGCCTAATGAATACTTCTCTAAACCATCGACAATGAAAGTATGGAATTTCGGGAAGGGAGATAAATTATTTAAAGATGGTATCCATTTTATGGATCAATTGACTGAAGAGAGTATTGGACTAAAGGATGATGCAGATAAATTATCCGCAAGTGCTCGCCAATGGATTCAGATTTGCAAGGAGAATAGTAATGACTCTTCTGTTTACATTGACAAAGTTGGTCTGAGCAATGAAGTAAGGATGTGGAATTTCCCGCTTCATTTCATTGATTTCGAAACAAGTGCAGTAGCCCTCCCTTTCCACAAAGGTAGAAGGCCATATGAGCAGATTGCATTTCAATTTTCTCATCATATTCTACAAGAAGATGGAAAGATAGATCACAGGTCAGAGTTTATCAACAGCGAACCCGGAGTATATCCAAATTTCGACTTTATTCGTGAGCTAAAAAGAAGTTTGGAGAATGATGAGGGCACGATATTTCGTTTTGCAGCTCACGAAAATACTATCGTAAATGCCATTCATGGTCAACTATTGGATTCAGATGAAAAAGATAAGTTGGAATTGATTGCTTTTATAGAAGATATTTCAACCTCCGTTAATTATAAGTTACCGGCTTGGCAAGGGGAAAGAAACATGGTTGACCTTTGTCAGGTCATCAAGTGGTATTACTATAATCCATTTACCAAAGGATCCAACTCCATGAAGAAGATATTACCTTCTATTCTTCAAACGAGCTCTTTTCTTCAGAAAAAATATGGTCAGCCATTACGTGCTCTCAATATTTCAAGTAAAAACTTTGATCCTTCTTTTGTTTGGTTACAGAGAAGTGATGGACATATTATCAATCCATATATGCTATTGCCTCCTTTGTATGAGGGTTGGTCAGCAGAAGACCTGGAAGATTCTATTGCTGAAATGGATGACATTGCAGATGGAGGCGCGGCATTAGTTGCCTATGCCAAACTGCAGTTCACTGATATGACAACTAAGGAAAGGGAAGAATTGAATCGTGGATTACTCAAATACTGTGAATTGGACACATTAGCCATGGTGATGGTTTTTGAGCATTTAGCAGAGTTATTAGGAACTGAATAATAGTTAAACCGTGATAATGACATTGAAAGAATTTATAAGAAAATTTGATAAAGAAAACGCAATAGTTTTGCTTGAAGGTAAACGAGTAGTTTTAGATGGTGACATAGAACAGTTAATTCGACTTGGTAAGACTTTAGCGAATAAGACGAAAAAAATGAAGTTTAGAAGCGGCAATGCTGATGGTGCCGACTATTATCTTTCGCTAGGTGTTGCATCTGTTGACAATTCTCGTTTGCAAGTCATCACGCCATACACAGGACACAGACAAAAAGCAAATCAAGCTTATGAAACAATTTCCCTGGACGACATAAATATTGAAGTTGAACCTGAAGTAATATATCAATCTAAAAGCAATAAAAAGTTGAAAAAACTAATTGATCGATATGTAGCAGGTGACAGAGACCGAGTTTCAATTAAAGCAGCTTATCTCATTCGGGACACCATAAAGGCAATAGGTACTGACGAAATTAAACCAGCCTCTTTTGGAATTTTCTATGATGACCTAAACAATCCTAAGAGTGGTGGGACAGGCCACACAATGAAAATTTGTGAACAAAATAACATTCCGATTATCGACCAAAAAGTATGGTTTGGCTGGTTAACAGAATAAAACAACCTTCCCCTAAAAGGTATTTTATCAAAAGAACGATAAAAGTATTACTATGGAACCATACTGCTTGAACAATTAGAAACGCATTAAAGAATGTTTGTAATAAAAACCCTCCCTTATCAAGAAGCAAACTGTAATAACAAGCTAAAAGTCGACTGTAAAAATATTTAGGTCTGCTATAGCCTTTGAATTGTCCGCATTGAAAATTAACTTTGAGAGGTGCGCTTATTAACAAGCATGACAAAACTTATATTTATGCCTTACATCATAGAGAATAATTACATACTTGAAGCTGTTGACAGACGTCTTATTGTCGTACGTATTGATTCGAAAATGGGTTCCAGGTTGTTTATAAAGGACCCTTATTATTCGGATGCGGAAATTGTATTGCTTGATGCAAAAAAAGGAGACATATTAGAGCGGGAAGAAGTAGAATACACCTTCCTCTATAGACCATCTTTAAAGGGGCCGATAACCCTGAAGGAACTAAAGGATTTTGCTGCTAATGGAGATGATTATATTCACGAGGTGAATGTCAACTTTAAGGAAAAAAATGAAATCGTAACCTTTCCAGAAGTGAGGCTGGTGCTTAATCAGTATCGAGAAGAAGATTCCGAGGAATTTTTTGAGACTGTAGCTCAGTTGTATCCGACCTTTGGTAAGTATTATAAAATGTACAAAGAAACATTGGCAGGATATCCTGAACGACATAGATTATGGTCGGAGTATTGGATAGGTTTCACAGACAGCGAGGAAAACGTGGTATATATGTCAAGGAACAATGATGATACAATAAAGCTAGAATATATAGGTGAATGGTGCGGAGATGGTGAATCTGATGAAGAATTCATTTGCGAAAGCAATATTTTCAATGAATTAGAGATAAACACAATCGATCAAATCAGGGATAAGGCAAGTTTTCTCGAAGGACTGAAAAAATTGTTTACTGATCCGTCGAAATCAGATTTTGCAAATCCAATCCGGCTGAATGAAGCAACTTTTGATTTTCAAGATTTGTCCAGGAAGATAAACACTCTTGAACCATCATTCGGGGTCAGTGCCGGTGAGTTGGATGCAGTACTTGGTGAGTTTAAGATTCTATAACCATTACGGGAATATAATAGGATGGCCTATGGAACAATGGAAAGTAGTAATAAATTTTATTTGATAATGTTTTTCCACTTATCTGGCTTGTTATGTAATTTTACCTTATTGTACGATTGCCTTCGTATATAAACAAGTTATGTTCAATTTCTACAGGAGCGGTTAAGAGAAAATTTGCAGTCCATGAAAACCATTGAAATTGTTTTAAATAACACTCACGTAACCGGAGTGATTATTATTCAATTATTTAAGAAACAACAATATGGATTTAAAGGCTGCATATAACAAGACCTTATTGGAAGAAGGTCTAATCAAAACAATAGAAGCCCAAAAGGTAGCTGATGTTCTTGAAGGATTTTTCGAGCGGCATAAAATCATTGCTAAATTAGGCTTTGATGTGTTTGAATTTAGAATATCATCGTTGAATTTAATAATCAAATTGAATTATGATCAAGATCTTGAACATTATTCAAACTATATTTCTGGTACATTAATACATCCGATATTTGATACCTCTTTAAGCTGATGGATAATCTTGGTTGATTTCCTTCGATGTATGCTCCTGAAGGAACTCCCATTAAGTTTATTAAATCAAAATTTGATAAAGTCATGCTGACCGGCGAATGAGAATGCGAGTAAGGCAGTTGAAGTATTGCACTTTTTTTGAAAAGTAAGAATTTAAGAGAGCTGATAGCTAATCACAAATAAATTTCGAGGTTTGTTAAAATACGGATCGACATATTCTGCAGCAGGATGATGAAGCGGATCGGGGTCGGGCACGTCTCCGCACTATTGATTGGGATTTTCAAGTGCTCTAAGGAGAAATTATACAAACCCATTAAGGATTCATTAAGAAACCTTTCTTTAAACCGGGAACCAAACCTTTGAATATATGATTAGGCACAGCGAGTTTGGAAATCATCCGCTTCTTGAATCATAAGATGCCCTTCCTCATTTTTATACCCATACGACATGGTCTACCACCCAGGTCTTTTCCACACCCCTCACGTTTGCCGTTTAATAATTTCTTCATTCATCTATGCATAACCACTACTATATTCTTTTGAGGGCACTGCCAGGGATCGTATTCTTCCTCCTGATTCAAACCATTCTTTCTGCCCAGACATCCTTGTGTGGTGGTAGCCTGGGAAGCAATATTTTCTCCGGCGGCGACTTTGGCAGTGGAAGCGCAATCATATACCCGGTAGACCCTAACCTGGCACCTGGATTTCTCTACACCACACAAGTGCCACCTTCCGATGGCAAATACACACTGACCAATGATATGTCCAAATGGCCCTACCCCTGGCCCAGCTGGTTACAGGTTGGTGATAACAGCGCAGATCCTGACGGATACATGATGGTCATCAATGCCAGCGAGACGCCCGGCATCTTTTATGAACAGCTCATAGACAATGTATGTGAAAACACATTGTACGAATTTTCAGCAGACGCGATCAATCTGATCCGGAACAATATCGGAGGTCACATCTTGCCCGATATCAGCTTTTATATTAATGATGTACTCCAATATACCACAGGACCGATCCCACAGGATGAAATGTGGCATACCTATGGATTTACATTTACTTCGGCATCCGGACAATCCACGTTGAAATTAACATTGCGAAACAATGCACCCGGAGGTGGAGGTAATGATCTTGCGCTTGATAATATCGTGTTTCGTGCATGCGGTCCGAATACCAGCATACAACTGCTGGTCAGTGGAAAATTTTGTGAAAGCGAACTACCCGTATTGACGGCGCAAATTGATTCAGATACCGGTTTTGTCCAGTGGCAGATCAGTGAGGATTCGGTAAACTGGAATGACCTCGCCAATGCAAATGCGCGAATCTACCAGGTACAGGATGTACAGCCGGGCAACTATTATTTCAGGTTTTTACATGCCACTTCATTATCCAACCTCACCAATAGCAAATGCAGGATTATCTCCCCTACCATAAACTTTGAAATCCTTCCATCTTTCTATACGACATCTGCCACGGTTTGTGAAGGGCTGAGTTATATATTTGGTGATTCCGTCTATCACGAGGCTGGATTTTATCAGCATACATTTTCAAGAGGTCATCCATGTGATAGTATTGTTACACTTGAATTGATTTTATTTCCGGATCCACTCATCATCACGGAGTATGAAATCACAGCACCTTCATGCGAAGGTGCAGAAGATGGTTCTCTCAGGATCCTTTCCGTCACCGGTATCGAAGCTCCTTACAAGTTTACCGTCAATACTTGGGTCTTTCCATCACATTCTACTTTGACTCTACCTGCCGGTGTCTACACGGCGATTGTCTCTAATGAATATGGATGTTTTGATGAGCAGGAATTACACGTTCCCGATGGATTACCTTTGCAGATAAAGACGATAGAAGATACCTCAGTGCTTTATGGAAAACATTTGATATTGGCCACTTCATCAAATCTTCCCGTATCACAAGTTAGATGGACACCTGGTACTTATATGGATTGCCCGACATGCCTGTCAACGGAGGTGATCATAAGAGATACGATCACCTATATCGTCAGAGCCGTAACTGCAGGTGGTTGTGAAGATAAAGATTCCGTCACGATATCTGTTACGCATCAGCCAGTCCGGTATATCCCCAATGTATTTACGCCTAACAATGACCTGGTCAATGATGTCTTTGAAATTCTCATTGAGACCGTAAGTTTTAAATCGATTGATCAGATTTTGGTGTTTGATCGTTGGGGTGGATTGGTACACCAAGAATCGAATATCCTGCCTTCAGATGTATTAAAGGTCTGGGATGGGTATACGGCTAAAGGACCGGCATCGTCTGGTGTATATATTTACAGCATTGACTATACCCTCAGCGATGGAACGCGGGAGAATATCAGGGGAGATGTGACGGTGATCAATTAACACATAAAAACTTAACTTTACGACCCCCTCGGAAATCACGGTATTGCATTTGGAGGAGAGCCTGCTTCACAATATGGACTCTTCTGTAAATGTTAAAACATAAAGTAAATTCATCATTCAATTTATAGAAACATGACACGATTCATATTTGCATTCATACTGTATTGTTCTGCAACAAGTGTTTTTTCACAGAGCAAAGAAATGAGTTTGACTCCGGGTGCACCAGACGCCGTTCTCAAAGGTTTTATCAAAAATTATGGAGATGCAAAAGCCACATGGAAAGAAACAGAAGGAAATTTCGAAGCAACATTTAAATTAATCGGCATGCCGGCCATAGCCTGGTATGATTCAACCGGCCACCGGATGAATGTTGTTGTTGACATAAAAGCAGATCAATTGCCTGCCATCGCGCTATCCTATATTGAAAGAAATCATCCTAAGGCTAAAATTATTAAAGCGCAAAAATGGACAGATGATAAAAAAGTCAGCACGTTTCAGGCAGAAATAAAATTAGGTGTTGAATCCAAAACCCTGATGTTTACCTCGAGAGGGGATTTGATAAAATAGGCTGGGAAGGAATGAACTGCCAAGACAATTAGCAGTGTATGTAATTCAAGTTCATCTCCTAACCTGGAGTTCTGGCACTATCAAATATCGGTTCCTTTCACCTTAAAGCCTTATGATAGGCTTTTTCGGTTTTAATAATGGTGAATTGCTTCTATAAACCTCCTTTTTTTGATTTGCCTGGATGGATTAAATAAAGATTGGATATCATAAATTTCAGGCAGACGATGAATTAGAAACAATAATAAATGATAATCAATGGCTCCTTTCAGATGTCTCTGATGGAACATTGAAATCCTCTATTCGGGCCATTACAAAAGGCTCTCCACTATCTATTGGAAATATCCCAAGTGGTGCACAGTGGGCAGTTAGAATAACATGACCAGGTCAAATGGAGGAATAACCGCAGCGGGATGAGGTGGTATTTGTAAAAATGGGTGACGGTTGAAATAAAATCAAAAGATACCGTGAAATCAATATCTTCTTCCTCTTCGTTATTCTCGTCCTTTTTAGTATCTTCCTTTGTCTTTAATGACCTGCTGGCTGATTGAAACAGGATAACACCCGCGACCTCCCTCTCCCGGAGACGTGTTATCAAACACTATCCTGATACAGGATTAAATCTATGCCCAATGAGAAATCTCTCCATTCTCCTCTCTTTCTTTCTGTGCTGCTTTTTTTATACGCAGACACACGCTCAGACAAAAGTAAAGGTAACAGGCACCGGCCAAACCACCGGGCATATAGCCGATTTATCCATCACTAACGACAGTGATTCTACGCTTGTCATACTCGGCCAGCATGTCTATATTCCTTCTAAAGGAAGGCATCAACCGTATGTAGCTTTCATTCCGGGCACAACTATACCACCTCACACTACGATCAATATCCCCATCTATGGATATTGTGCCGATGTACATTTGCCACCTGTTCCACCCGGAGAATCGTTGCCTCCTATCGACACCTGGATCGCCACAACACCTGATCCAATGCCCGAAGGAAATAGCGTCCCCATCGTAGAAAATATCAAGCCTCCGTTTACGCCTAACGACATACCACAACTGACCCAAACACCCGGATTTACGCCCAAAATAACACCGGAGCCCACAGGCACAATACCACTTTGGCCAGGCACAGAAAAACCAGTCAATGGCACAATTGATCCGGTCGGACATCCCGAAACTTTTGCCCCCATGATTCTGGAAGCCATAGATAATATCACGAATGCTTTCGATTCATTAAAACTACAAGGTGTCATCCATACGCCCTTTAGCAGTGTTCCCGAAAAAGAAAGAGAATCCGTGATCCAGCAAACATTCTGGATCTTTATGGCTGACATCACCGGAGAGCGATACCAAAAAGATATTTTCCATCAAAAGGTCGTCAAACAGTTTGAAGAACATAGTGGTGTTTCTATCAACACTCTACCTGAGCCTGAAAAGAAAGGACTGGAAAGTGGTGTTGAAGCCTTT
>JBBREG010000006.1:0-40849 GCA_038203125.1 Chitinophagales bacterium | reverse complement strand
CCCATATATTCCTGGCTAAAATTTAAAGGTTGATATCCGCGGATGTACGTTGGAATATCTTCAAGGATACCTGCAGGTGTAATCAATCCTTGTTCTAAAGCAGCACAATACAAAAATGGTTTGAGTATGCTTCCTGAACTTCTTTCACTTCGAATGATATCCACATCATTTTGATGTTCTTTCGTATCATGCGAGACATTTCCAATATACGCGCGCACCGCACCACTGTTTGTTTCCATCACCAGCAGAGCTGCATTATTGACACCATTGAGGGAAAGTATATCTGCATGTCGCTGCACCAATTCACTCAGCCGTTGCTGCAACTCAATATCAATCGTACTGTGTAATGTCTGGCCGGAAGATTTATGACGGCTCAATACATGTGGTGCCTCATCAGGCAATGGGTGTGGCTGATTGGGTAACGGCTCTTCCATAGCCAGAGATGCTTCAGTTTCATCAATGATTCCTTTCTCCTGAAGGCCTGATAACAATTTGTTTCTTTTTGCTAGTAACGCACCACGATTACGACCTGGATGTATCAGGCCGGGAGCATTCGGCAATACCGCTAATGTTGCCGCTTCTCCCCATGACAATTGATCAGGTGTCTTATGAAAGTATCGCCAGCTTGCCGCGTCCAAACCCACTACATTTCCACCAAACGGCGCATGGCTTGCATACAGTCTTAGGATGTCTTTTTTGGAATACCGGATCTCAGCTCTCACGGCCCACAACATCTCAATCCCCTTTTGTAAAAAACTTCGTGATGACGAATTTCTTGCAAGTCTCATCGTCTGCATGGTTAATGTACTTCCACCGCTGACAATTTGCTTTGCTTTGAAATTATCTTTCACCGCTCGCATCAATGCGATATAATCTACCCCACCATGCACATAGAATCGTTTATCCTCAAATTGAATAATAGCTTTTTCAAAAGTCTCAGGCACAATAAGGTCATCACCTGGGAAACGCCACTGACCGTCAGCGGCCAGGCGCGCTCCTAATAGCTGGTTGTTCCGGTCCAGCAACACCGTACTATACGATGCGTCAAACAAGGGATCAGGAACACAAATCCACCAGGCTATGGGAATAGCCATCAACAGCCAGATAAAATGATATGCTCGTAGATTCTGCACGCGATGTATTACAATTCATTCTTTGGTGCAGCACGCTGCACAACTTCTACCCATCGACCCGGTAATCTTGCTCTCACCTGATGTGAATACATTGCTTCACACATGATGTCCGGCAACCAAAATCTTCCCGCATAGGTGGCTGTCATGACAAAATGATACGTGACGACTCCACGACCCATGCTGAAGAATGTATTGACCCGGTCATCCCGGATGTCCTGGTATCGCATCGGGCTGTTCGTAAATCTTCCTTCAAACTGATCCATCCTCGGATTGGTGAGCTCCCATCCGGAAGGGATCATATACGCCAAAGCCATTTGATTAAGTTCTGATGTGAATGTGCCGGGATTGGCAACAGTAAGCTGTACAATAAAGTCCTGTCCTTGTACAAGTCGATCCGGACTGATGTCCTTTCCTTGCATACTCATGTATTTAGCTTTCACACTGAGGTTGCTCTTCACTTCAGTTGTCACACCTTTCAACGGACGTCCGGTGGTCGTAATTCGGACAAATAACTGATCTGTGGATGTATTCTGAATACTGATGCTTTCATAATTGACATCTAATGGACGCATGACGATTCCTTTCGTAGAAGAAACTTGTACTCCAGCTTTGGAACCCTGCGTAATTGTTGCTTTCAGCGGATCACCTGAAAATTGTTTCGCAAGTTTTCCTATAGCCAATAATGCAAATGATGTGCTCTGTGTGCTGTACCAATTTTCATTTCCCAATGAAGTGGCGATCGTACGAGCTACATTCATCGCATCATTCGTCCTGCCCATTTGTAAAAATGTCTCAAGAATAATTGCCTTGTCACGGAGCTCACTTCCATACGTATACGCCAACTCTGCATATGGCTTCACATCTGTTGAAAGTTTTTCGATGATCTGTGTGGCGACATCATTTCTCCTTCCCAGAGCATAGGATCCGGCAAGCAACCACGATGCCATGGGATCAAGTTTCGTTTCAGAACGAAGCCTGTTCATCATACCCCACATGGGCTGTCCATCCAACGCAAGCGTATACAAACGGTACGCCTGCATCACATCTTCACGATAATAATCGCGACGCCTGTAGGCCTGTGCATCCTTTTTCTGTGCATTACGCCATCCATCCATCATACCTTTATCAACAGCATATCCGGCTTTCGAGGCTTCAATCAGGAAGTGTCCGGCATAACTGTTTGACCAGCTGTCACGTGATCGTTCACCTGGCCAGTATGTAAATCCGCCGGAAGGAATACTATATGTTCGGAGACTATTGATGCCCCCCTGAATATTCGTTCTGATAGCTTGCTCTTGTTGTGGAGTTACATCCGTCAATGCTGCCAGGTAGAGTTGAGGAAATACAGATGATAGGGTCTGCTCAAGACATCCATACGGATACTGAATCAGGTATTGCAACCTTTTTTGCAAATTGATTGCAGGCATTTGTGATAACTCAATACTCGATTCATTGGTACCCTTCATGCCCGGAAATGGAATTTTTCCATTCCACGTTTGTCCGGCAGCAAGGGTGACAGCAATAACTTCTGTTTGAGGTGGATTTGGAATTCGTACATCCAGCTCTATATGTTGCGAGGAAGTAAAGGAGCCTGCCTTGGCAACGATATCGACTTTTAATAATCCCGGACGATCCGGAATCTTCAAACTAAAATTGATCAACTTGTCACCCTGTCCTGTAAACTGAATTGTCTGCGTACTGCCGCCGCTAATGGTAGCCATATCATTGGTAGTCACTTTCACTTCCGCTGATCTGACATTATCTGACATGGCATACACATTGACGGGAAGTGTTACGGTTTCTCCCGGCGATACAAGTCTGGGTAATGTTGGTTGTATCATCAGGTCTGACTTGACAGTGGATGTTTTAGCAACAGCACCCCATCGTTTCCGGTCTGATGCAACTACCATGACACGTACTGCACCTACATAATTTGGCATCTTTAATGCATGTATTTTCTTTTCACCTGCATTGAGATAAAAAGGACCTAAATGCATCACAACAGGCTTAAACCTTTCTGCCTGCGGCGCATCCACCAGGGCAGCCACTCCATCACCACCGAGACTTAACAGACGGTCAATTAATCCACCATACCCTCCCAGTACATCATCATAAACATCCCATGTCTGCATGGCTAACGCTTCCTGCCTGTGGAAATATTTCCAGGGATCAGGCGATTCAAAACGTGTCAGACCAAGAAGCCCTTCATCCACCACAGCAATCGTATACGCCATAGGTAATTTGTCCTTTTCACTGACCGTTACATTAAAAGTTTCTTCAGGTTTGATGACATCCTGTACCGTCAATTCGGGATGAAGCATGGTCTTTGGATCTGCTACAAGTATGGGTAATACACCATACATACGCAATGGCATATCATTGGAACTATGCTCGTAAGGCTGTATATGACTTACGAATGCATATACGTTCGGCATCATTTCAGCAGTTGCATCAATGGTGATTTGCGTCTGGTCTCCACTGGCATTATACCATTTAGAAGAAATGACCTTATTATTTTTTTCAATGGTCAACAATAATTTTGCACCGGAAGCTGAAGGAATATTCAATTTGATTTTTTCTCCTACTTCATATTGTTCTTTATCTGCCGTGAATGTCAGGCGACTGGCTGCATTGTCTGCACTGGAAGGATCACCCCAGGAACCTGCATAATAAAACTGACCACTACAATGACCTGATTCTGTATCACACACACGGATCATATACGAACCATATGACGCAGGGTTTACTTTATACACCACGGTTCCATTTGCACCTGTTGTGACTGTATCGGTATCAATAGCACCTACATGCAATTCAGAATTATACTGTGTGATGTCATCTCCACTGCGATCCCACCACCAACGCCATGTAGCATTATAAATACCAACACTTAATTGCCGTCCGGCAACACCTTTTCCACTTGTCGTAACAGATGCCAGGCGAATATCATTAACCTCATTCATTTTTAATTCTTCATAGCCCCAACGATTGACCGGGATGCTCACACCTGCATAATGATCATATGGATGATACGTAGTCGATTGACGGTCGCTGCTGAAATCACCTCCGGTTTCAAACACCCGCGTCTTAAGATTCAATGTTAATTGTCCCTCTGGTAATGTTTCACGGATGTCAGGGACTTTAATTGCTGCTTTACCCTGCGCATCGAGATTACCTTCAAATACAGTAGTAACGGTAGCAGGCGTGAGACGCGCCGGATCTGTAAAGGTGAATTCTTTAAAACCGGTTGGACTGAATGGATTTGCGCTGTATTGCGCTTCAACTACTGCTTTCAGATTAGATGCAGGCGCACCAAAAAGCCAGGCAGACTCCAGCTCGATAGTCTGGTTAGGTTGTGTGCCTACGATTTCTTTTGGAAGCTTTGCGTCAATACGCAGTCTGTTAGGCTTGATCGTTTCTATTCGAAGTTGTTTTGAAAAATCCGCATCACCCACTTCTACTTTTGCCATCCAGGTGCCCGTCGGATCTGTAGCTGATGTAGCAATTGCGAGATCATAAATACCTCCTACAGAAAGCGGACTCGTACGTTCGATTTTCTTTTGGCCTAATGGATTCGTCACCGTGAGCCTGACGGGATGACGATCATTGATCTTGCCTTCCGGATCCCATAAGATGAAATTGAGATGCACACTATCACCCGGGCGCCACACTTCGCGCTCTGCATAGATATACCCGCGCAATCCATCCTGGTATCCTGTTCCACCCGCATCGAATTCACTCATCGACAACGAAAGTCCATCAGCTACACGCAGATATCCTTTCTGATCACCATTAGTTGCCACCACAAAAAATGCTTTGCGGGGGATCTCTGCAGACATCTCGCCCTGGCTCGATGTCTCTGCAGTCGCCATCAATTGCTGCTGATAGTCATAGATCTCAATTGTAATTCCTGTCAGTGGGGTGACATTCATCAGGCTGTTTGCATACACCCAGATTCGGCCATTGTCATTTTGTTTAGCTACTAACCCAATGTCCGATGCGAGCAGATTTCTGCGAATAAATTTTTCAGGATTGTAGAATGCAGGATAACATGGATCCTCTGTATGATCCCATGTAAATCCTTCATAGTAATAACTATGTTCCCACATCGATTTCACCTCTCCATACGGAGGTTTTTCCTCTTCGATGTCATACTCTTTGTAGCAATCCATATATGTATCTGCGCCCCTGAATCCAATACGAACCTGGTATATACTGCCGGGAGCCATTTTTACAAGCGGACTCAGATCCAGTGCATATCGGGTCCACACATATTTATTATCACCTGAAGAAATTGCTGAGAGTTCTATGTTTTTCTGCAATACAATACGGCCAATAGGTTCAAGACCCCATTGATCCTCAAGACGATTGTTTTGTAAATACTGAAGAATGTTGTTTTCAAAGATCTGTAACACTTCCACCTCCACTGATTTCAGATTAATCGCTTCAAATGGAAAAATAATTTCCGCATTTCCCGGAGCGATCACACCTGATCCAACAAGTTTCAGACCGGGCTTCGCATCTTCCAGCGAAATTTCCATAGTAAGTGCCTTCCCTACCTCATGGCCCAACGATGATGAGATGGATGGATGCAGCTGAACCGACAACTGTCCCGTCAAAGACTCATCCGGATAAATAGAAAGGATATGATCCTGTTTACGGATCGTAAATCCTGCTGTACTTCCATTGATCGTAACTAACCCATTCAGATCCTGGCCTGGATTTAGCTTTTGCGAAAAATGTACCTCCAGCTTTTTCTGGCCATCATTTCCAGGTTGAAGCGACAGTACACTAAGTTCATTTGATTTTGGCACATTTACTCTGCGTTGACCTTTATCGACTGAACCAATTGAAGAACCATCCCACCGAAAATCCATAGTTGCTTCAGGACCTATACCCGAGATCACAAATTCATGAGCGTTACCAACCTCATTATGAAACCAGGTCATGCCAGACAATTTCCCTGAAGATTTCAAAGTCAGGATATCTTTTACCTGGTTTGAATCGATGGCAGAAGACGTGGTAACACTGCCACGTAATAAATACATCGGCTGATCACCTTCAAATTCCGGGACCAAAGGCTCAAAGCTTACCATCATTCGGACGGGTCTGACCTCAAAATCAAAAACAATCTGTTTCATCTTGCTATCCACATCCTTGATGACTTTATCAAGGTGAACCTGAAGCTGATATGTCTCACCAGCTTTCCAGCCTGTCTCAGGACGAAAAGCAATAGTCATGGGATCTTCCCAATATGTAGTGCCTTTAGTGGTTGGACTAAATTCGAGTACACCTATAGTCTGAGTCGTATCAGGGGCAACAGAAAATCGAACTCGGACTGGATCGGTGACCTCTATGACAGAAGGCACCCGGGCAGCTATGTATCGTCCGATTTCTTCAGATGTATAATGAGTGGTTTGAAATTTCTTTTTGCAGGCTGTTCCTGATATGATAAGGCAGGAAAGAATCAACAGGCGAAACAGGTGGTTCATACGGTTGGTGGATTTGTGATTTTGGTGGCCGCAAATTTAGCAGGACTTCTTTCAGGAATTTGAAATCTTTATTGATCGATCACTCTCAACGAGTATTCGATTGAAAGATTACTGTTTGAAGTAAAAAAGGAACAGGATGATTCCTCGTATCTTTGTCCCATGGCAGATTTTAACCTCATAATGCCTAAAATGGGCGAAAGTATCATGGAGGCTACCATCCTGCGCTGGTTGAAGAAACCTGGCGATATGGTGTCCCTGGATGAAACTATACTTGAAATAGCGACCGATAAGGTAGACAGTGAGATTCCCTCACCTGTCGCCGGCAGGCTGGAAAAGATCCTTTTTGAAGAGAATGCAGTTGTGCCCGTTGGTCATGCTATTGCCATCATTGCTACTGAAGCAAAGACGGGTGATTCGAAAGGTAATGGAATACCTCCCACTCCTCTCAAACTGGAATCACCTCCTCCGGCTGTTCCTCAGGTCAAGGAAACTGTACCTGAAATAACTATTGCAGCCCCGCCCAAAACGCCCCACGTTCCCTATCTGCCCGGCCTGGCACAGCAGCATCAGTCGGTCCCTTACAATTCAGGAGGTAGATTTTATTCACCATTGGTAAGAAATATTGCCACTTCTGAAGGCATCGCAACACAGGAACTGGATCAGATAGAGGGTTCAGGGCAGGGTGGTCGCGTCACAAAGAGCGATATTCTCTCATATCTTGAAAACAAGAAACAACCAGCCGTAACGCAACAGGTCAATACAGTTGAGCCCGTCAAAGAAAAAACAAGCCAGGAGATTCCGCCAGCAACCAGGTTAGCCACACCAAGTGCTGACGGTGGTACGGAGATCATTGAGATGGACCGTATGCGCAAGATGATTGCTGAGCACATGGTTCGTTCCAAACATACGTCACCCCATGTCACGTCTTTCATTGAAGTGGATGTTACGGAGTTGGTATTGTGGCGTAATCGGGTAAAGGACGAATTCCAGAAAAAATATGGGGAAAAAATTACTTACACACCCATATTTATCGAAGCGGTAGTCAAAGCCATCCGGGACTATCCGATGATCAATGTGTCTGTAGATGGTGATAAGATCATTGTGAAAAAATTTATCAATATCGGAATGGCAGCCGCCCTACCCAGTGGTAACCTGATCGTACCGGTCATTAAAAATGCTGATGGGTACAATCTCATGGGGCTGACAAAAGCTGTCAACGATCTCGCTAACCGGGCACGAAATAATAAATTAAAACCTGAGGAGATACAAGACGGCACATTTACCATGACCAACGTAGGTACTTTTGGAAATGTCATGGGGACACCGATCATTAATCAACCACAGGTAGCCATTATGGCTGTTGGAGCCATCCGGAAAAAACCGGGTGTGGTAGAAACTCCTTTTGGTGACCTGATTGCTGTAAGACATTACATGTTCCTTTCGTTATCCTATGACCATCGTGTGGTCGATGGCTTCCTGGGGGGCTCATTTTTGAGGAAAGTGGCAGATTATCTCGAAGCTTTTGATCCGGAAAGGGAATTTTAATGTTATAATCTGACTGTGCTGAAATCCTTCTCCTACCAAACCTTCCGATCTCTTTATCTGATCCTGAGCCTATGCTTCCTGATCCTGAACACTGCATCTTCCCAGGTGAGTGAGGCCGGATACAAAAAAGATGCAGACCGGGCATACGAATCAGGAGACTATCGTACGGCTTTGCAATTATATCGTCAGGCGGGTCTGGAAGATTCAGAGAATGCGGATATGCGGTTGAGGTTAGGCATTAGCATGTATGAGATCAATGACATCGATGGTGCCATTAAGATTTTCCAATCGCTGATCAATGAAGGAAAAACAAAAGCACCTGTTTTCTTTTACATGGCCAAATCGTATCAGGCGCGCAAACTTTTTCAGGACGCTATCTCATACTACAAGAAGTTTCTGCAACGGGCAGATAATAATGACCCGTTGCGTACATGGGTGAAAGATGAATTGACCCGATGTGCAAATGGTGCCAGATTGAAATTTGCGGATGAAGAAGCCTACGTGGAAAATGCAGGGGCTATTATCAACACCCAATTTGATGAATACGGTGTCAAAAACAGTCCGACGATTATTGATAAAGTATATTTCAATTCGAATCGCACGGCAACTTCGATACCTGTCCACCCGGATATATACAGTGCTGCATTAATTAATGGCAACTGGACCGATCCCTCACCGCTACCCTCCTACATTAATACCAGCGCCGCCAATGAGGTTAGTGGTTTTAGTGCTGATGGACAAATACTTTATTATCTCACCGCATCTAAGAATGGAAAGAAAATAGTTACAGATACATTTTCTGGCGAAGACGGAAAGGTATACAGTGGTGTTTTTTCTGGTCCATTGGATCCTTCTATGGAAGGTGGGGATGTTACATTTTTTAATGATTCCATATGTCTTTTCTCCTCCAATAAAGCAGGTGGTTTTGGAGGTTATGACGTATACATTTCTGTGTTATCAGGAAAGAACTGGTCCACGCCATCCAATCTCGGACCGGGGATCAATTCCTTTTACAACGAACGTTTCCCATTTCTGACACGTGATGGACAGACGATCTTCTATTCTTCCGATCAGCTGGAAAGTATGGGAGGTTATGACATTTTTAAATCTGTCTTTGACCCTGAAACATTAAAATGGTCCATCCCTGTTAACCTGGGTTTTCCAATTAATTCATCACTCGACGATACCCATATCGCCTTGGCGCCGGATGGTATGACTGCGTTTATGAGCTCTAACAGGAAAGAAGGCCATGGCGGTTTTGATCTGTATCGGGTGTTTTTCAAACAGGCTGTTCAGTCACATCAGCAGATCTCATTTTTACCTACCTTCTATCAGACCATGCTGTTGAGAGGCACAGGCATACCCTCAGAGGTACTAGCTGACCGACCGATGGAAGTAAAGGAATATTTTCTTTCTCATCTTTTTATTGATGAAAATGGTGACATCCTGACACCACAAAACACCAAAAAACTTGATCTGCTTGCAAATCTTCTTTTAATCTATCCACAGATAAAAGCAGAACTCTCCAGTTTTGAATTACCCACCAATCAACGCACATTCAATCTCTATTTTTCCATAAAAAAAGTAGAAAAAGCTGCAGATTACCTGATCAGAAAAGGTGTTGCAGCTAACAGGTTGTTACTGAAAGGCTATGGATCGTCTTTCCCCCTTGCAAAAGATCCTGCCGGAAATACAAATAGTCCGGTCGCAATAAAACTGAATCACCGGATGGAAATTGGTCTGCATGATTTTGAAAAGGAACCTGTCATTACTCACCTTGAAAATATCCCGGTACCTAACAATCTGCTTGATCCCAGGGGTGCAAAATTTTTAGCATTACGACATGGCATGTACTACAGTGTTCAGATAGCCTCGATTTCACAGATTCTCCAAAATTCATCACTTGAACCGATTGATGAAATGTTTATAGATGTGGACAACAAGCAGGGAAACTTTCGGTATATGGTAGGTATGTCAGGATCTTATATGGAGATTGAAAAAACACTCGCACACATGCATGAGCTCGGATTCTCCGATGCATTTGTCGTCGTCTATTTAGATGGGATCCGCATCCGTCCTGACGAACTTCCGGGTATTGCGTCTGAATATCCGGATCTGCTGTTATTTCTGGAGAAGACGAACAGGAAATAAATCCTTCATCAGATTAGTAAAAACCTTCTTCGCGAAGGAACTCAGAGACATCTGTTGCAGGCTGGACCAAGTATGTTTTGAATCCCTGCTTTTTAGCCACAGCAAGGTTTTCCTGCACATCATCCATAAAAAGAGTCAACGAAGGTGTCATCATGGCGTCATCAATGATGTGTTTGAAGATGGAAGGCATCGGCTTTCGATCACCGACTAAATGTGAATAATAGGTGGCATCAAAAAAATCTTTTTCAAATGTGTCTATTCCGTATTCACGTTTGACATATTTATGCAGCCATTCCAGGTGTAGCGCATTCGTATTGCTCAATAAGTATACGCTATAGTCACGACGTAACATTTTCAGCATCTCCAACCTGTGAGCAGGAATTCCGATCAGCATGCTGTTCCACGCCTCGATTACATCGATTGCCTGCACATGGGCTTTACTCTCTCTGAGAATGGTGTTGATGAAAATATCTGTTGAGACTCTGCCGGTTTCATATTCGAGCAGGATCTTTTCAACAACCATTTGGTTTCCATCGATTTTAGAAAGTTTAAACAGCCGGTCAATAGCTCCATCCACATCAATATCAAGGATGACATTTCCCAGATCAAAAAGTAAATGGCGGATGGATTTTGAAATCATAAAATTGTAGTTATTAAAATTGAAATTTGTTTGTAAAAATTTTAAATCAATAGATCACAGATGGATACATCTTATTCCAATAATCCTTTAGTGATCATATAGATACCTGTAAGGATAATAAATACACCGGCAACCACCTGGACTTTTTGCACATACTGATCCTTGATCCAGACGGTTAGTTTGGGAGCAATCCATGCTTTTAGAAAATCACCTCCGGCCAGGGAAATCATCAAACCAATGTAATACCACGCTGGTGTATGCTCCTGCATCCTGAGAACGATTGCAACACCTGCCCAAAAGAACAGCGTAAACGGACTTAAGGAATTCACTAAAAATCCCCCGAGAAAAGCCCTTGAATAACTTGATAAAATCTGGCCCTTATCAGGGTTAACTGTTTTGGCTTCACTTCGCTTCAACAATACGCCCATCCCTATGAGAGCGATCCCCCCGATAATATAAATACCTGTTCTTACTTCACTTCGATCAATCCATTCAGAAATGTAAGCAGTGGCCCAATACGTAATAGCGATAAAAAAAAAGTCGCTGACCCATGTACCTAATGCTGTCCACACACCTGCGGCACGATTGACCTGGATACCATATCGAAGAATAATCATCGTTACAGGCCCAAGCATCATCGTTAATGTGATGCCTGTCAAAAACCCTTTTAGTAATAAACTCAGGTGTAATATCGTACCAGTGATCATTCGATGATGCTGATGATGAGATCACGTCTGCGTGCTTGTGTACGGAATTCACACAGATAAATACCTTGCCAGGTGCCTAAACTTATCTTGTGATTAATGATCGGAATGGTAACTGTTACACCTGTTATCGTACTCTTGATATGAGCAGGCATGTCATCCGGTCCTTCCATGTCATGCTGTATACCCGGTAAATTTTCCGGGGCAAGTCTTTCAAAATAAAGTTCAAAATCCTGAAGTACCGTCCGATCAGCATTTTCATTGATGCAGATACCCGCTGAGGTATGTTTGAGCAACAGATGCATCATCCCATGCTCAGGTAATGTGTCAACAGCATTCATCACCTCATCCGTAATAATGTGAAAGCCTCGTGAATACGGAGGCAGGCTAAGTGCAAAATGTCGGACCATGATGCCCAAAGATAGGAATCATGTTATGGGAATGAAGAAACCAGGAAATTCTATTGATGCCGATTGATCTCCGGACACAGGAGCATACCGATATAATACACCACACCAATCCGAATGGAATAGTAGGAATCCTTATCACCACTCACACCTCGTTGTCTACCCTGCTGCCCAATAGGTTCAATGCCACGTTCAGCAGATCGATCCGATAAGGCTACTGCTATTGGACCCCTATTAGATTCCAGTTCCGTCATATTGGGATACACAGTGCTAACGTCATCTAAATAATCAGAAAACATCTGGCGGGCAGATAATTCCACATTCAAACTCCACTCATAATTAAAATCCATCTTAAAACCCATGCCATATGAAAGCATTGGGGCAATACTGGCATATTCATCACCCGCGCGCTGGCCTTCAGTCCCAAGCTGACGAAGTCCATACCAATCATCGTTGAGCTTCGCCTTTGGATTATAATAGACGAAGCCTAAGCCTCCAAAGACATAAGGTGTGAAATATTGATTGCGACTTCCGTGTATGTAGTTGAAAAAATTAAACTCCAGGTTGACCGAACTCTCTATGTATTCAGTACGGAAGCTGAGATTACGTGCTTGTTGAAAAGGATTTTCTGACAAACTATCCCTTCCTGCTAATCGACCGGCTGCAATATCCAGACGTAAGGAAGTACGGGAATTAAAATTATACCGGCCCAATATCTGCAGGGTAGGCTCTGGTGTCTTAAGTCCATAACTCGGATTGAGATCGCCAACGTACCAGCTGGCCCCAGCCAGGACACCCAATTCATAACCTTTTTGACTAAAAACCGGAAAGCTGAGGATACTCAACAATGTAAACAGGATCGTTCCCTTCATAAAATAGTTTCTCGCAAAGAATAGAGTCTAACGACTATGCAACCATCTGTGGTATAACAACTAAAAAAATGTTTTGGCAAAAATCGCGCCGTTTTTTATATAAATTCAACAATAACAGTGTTTTAAAAATTAAATATTAGTTTAATATGAAAAACGGGCCATCCCCAAAGAACTTACACTTCAAAATTTAATATCCCTTGGTCCGTATTCGGAATTCTTACAGCCCGGCTTGCTTCGAGATTTCAAGCATCCGGTCGATACTGGCCCTGGCATCCCGAATCACATCTTCAGGCAGAATGATTTCCGGCAGTTCATACTTCATGCTCAGGTATAGTTTTTCCATTGTATTGCGGCGCATGTGTGGACATTCGTTGCAGGCACAGGTATTGGTCGGGGGTGCCGGAATAAATTGTTTTTGAGGACTACCAAGCTCCATCTGGTGAATGATACCAGGTTCAGTAGCTACAATAAATTGTGTGGATGGATCTGTTTTGGTAAATTTTAAAAGCTGGCTGGTAGAGCCGATGAAGTCCGAAATTTCTAAAAGATGATCTTCACATTCCGGATGCGCGATCAATTTTGCATCAGGATATTGCATCTGAAGCCGGGCAATCCGCTCATGTGAAAAAATTTCATGGACCATACACGTTCCATTCCAAAGGATCAGTTTCCTTCCTGTTTTCTTTTGCAGGTACGCTCCCAGATTACGGTCAGGAGCGAAGATGATCTCTTTATCAGACGGTATGCTGTTAATAACATGGACTGCATTACTTGAAGTACAACAGATATCCGTCAGGGTCTTGAGTTCTGCGGTGCAGTTGATATAGGATACCACTACCGCATTCGGATGCATTTCTTTAAATCGTTTAAATAATGGAGCGGGACACGAATCAGCAAGGGAACACCCTGCTTTTAAATCTGGAAGTACCACCTTCTTGTGGGGAGAAAGGATCTTTGCCGTCTCCGCCATAAAGTGTACCCCGGCGAAAGCAATCATATCAGCCGGCGTAGCGGCTGCCTGTTGTGACAACCCAAGACTATCTCCGATATAATCAGCAATATCCTGGATTTCCGATTCCTGGTAATAATGGGCCAGGATGATCGCATTTTTCTCCTTTTTAAGCTTCTTAATCTCTTCCCTCAGATCCAGCGATGGATCGATCTCAATATCCAGGAAGCCCTGCGTCCGCAAAGGCTCTATGTTAATTTCTTCTATAAATGCAGTACTCATAGCCTTGAACCTAATTTAGTTATCACAACAAATTTAATCCTTAAATGGGTCCGAGAAATAAGCAAAAACGAAAGCCGAGCCTAAAGATTTATGCTGAGGTGGAGGCTAAGGCAGCAGAAAAAATAAAAACCTTTCTTCCGCATCAGCTTTCTCTTTAACTTCTATTCTTTACTTCGTTATTCGTTAATCTGCTTTTCATTATTCTGCATTCAAACTATGTTAGATATGCTTCTGTGAAATAAAGAAGTAGAAGCATTATTCCGGATGACGCCTCAACCTTCTCAGCCTCCGCCTTCGCCCCCGCCTTCGCCCCCGCCTTCGCCCCCGCCTCCGCCTTCGCCTCCGCCTCCGCCTTTTTCTTCAGCCCGCTTTAATTCTATCTGATTAAAAAAACCGCCGGCACCTTATGTATCTCCGGCCATCCGCTCTGTTTCCATTCCCCAATCGTTTTTGTCATCACAAAACCCTCTATGGCACCAAGACCAGCTGCGATACATAGTTGTCGTTTACCTTCAAGACTAAGCGCAGCCACTTCCAGCACTTGCTTATTCCGATACGGAGTCTCAATGAATATCTGGGTAGCATCATCCCGGACAGCTCTCTTTTCAAGATCCTTCAACTGCCCCTGCAATTCGTGCTTTTTGGCACTTAAATATCCATGAAATGAGAATCGCTGGCCCTCCAGACCGGAGGCCATCAGCGCCATCATGATACTCGAAGGGCCAGCCAGCGGGACAACCTCTATTCCCTGTCGTTGAGCCTCCCGAACGTACAAATTTCCGGGATCCGCTATAGCAGGTAGACCTGCTTCCGACATCAAACCGATATTCCGCCCCTCCAAAGCAGGTCTTAATAACTTTTGTATCTGGAGATCATCCTGCGGATCAGGCATTTCTTCAATTAAAAGGGAGTCGATCTTTTCAGGATGGCCGGTGGCACTGATAAATCGCCTTGCCGTCCTGGCCTTTTCTACAATAAAATACCCCAGCGAATGGATCACCCGGATTACCTCTGCGGATATGCTCTCGAGGCTTTCTTCAGCTATCGGAGTCGGAATCAGAAACAGCTTTCCCCGCTGTGTGGCCATAATGATATCTTTGACCCTCTAAATGTAACAGGTGGATTCGACATACACGATCAGGATAGATGCTTTTGAGGGACCGTTTGACCTTCTCCTCTTTTTTATTGAGCGCGACGAACTCGATATTTACGACATTCCCATCTTCAAGATTACAGATGACTTCCTGTCATACGTCCATACGATGGAAAATCTCAACATCGACCTGGCATCAGAATTTATTCTCGTTGCAGCAACTCTGATGCGGATCAAGGCAAAAATGCTGATCCCCCGTAAGGATGTTGATGAACAGGGCAATGAGATTGATCCTAGGGAAGAACTCATCCAGCGTCTTCTCGAATACAAATCATACAAAGAAGTTACAGAAGAACTGCGTCGTAAAGAAGAATCACGCGGCATGTCTTTTCCCCGTGGAAATGTTGAAGTCGAGCTTAAATCTCTGGCTGAAGAAGCCCTTGCTGACGCCGAACTCGAAAGCCTTACCCTCTATAAATTATTGCAGGCTTTCAAACGCGTTATGGAACGTTTTGAAACAGCCAAACTTCACCCGGTCCACACGATCATCAAATACACCTACTCTGTAAGTGAAGAACAGACAATGATCACCGGAAAACTTTCAGTGAAATCACGTCTCGATTTCCGGGATGTATTTGCCCATAGCGAGAATCGGATTCATGCAATCATTACCTTTCTGGCCCTGCTGGAATTGATAAACAACCAGATCGTCCGGATCCTGGCAGGAGAAGGAATCAATAATTTCTGGATCGAAGAAATGAAGCATCATCAGGAAGCTTCTGTCGAGGAAGAGTAAACGTCTTTTCCTTAATTCATAAATCCACCATGACAAGGGAAAAATCTTTGGGTGACCCTCAGTATTTCCCTTTTTCCTTTCTATCTTTGCGCCACATTTGAAAGATCATTTCAAGCATAACCACAAGTATATCAATCTATTATGAACGTCGGTACGATTAAACAGATCATTGGTCCGGTAGTGGATGTAAGTTTCGCAGGGGAAAACAGCAAGATTCCGGATATCCTTAATGCACTTGAGATCACACGCCCCAACGGAGATAAAGTTATCCTCGAAGTACAGCAGCACCTTGGCGAAGACTCCATCCGCGCAGTTGCTATGGATAGTACCGACGGATTGATGCGTGGAATGGATGTGGTGGACACAGGAAAGAATATTACGATGCCTGTCGGCGAGCAGATTAAGGGTCGACTGTTTAATGTGGTCGGTGAAGCAATCGATGGTATTGGACCTGTCGTCAAAGATGATCGCTCCTACCCGATCCACCGTAAGCCACCAGCTTACGAAGATCTGTCTACCAGTAAAGAAATCCTCTATACAGGTATTAAAGTAATCGACCTGATCGAACCTTATTCCAAAGGGGGTAAAATTGGTCTCTTTGGTGGTGCCGGTGTTGGTAAAACAGTCTTGATCATGGAATTGATCAACAACATTGCTAAAGGTTATGCCGGGATCTCTGTATTCGCAGGTGTAGGCGAGCGTACTCGCGAAGGAAATGACCTGCTGCGCGAAATGATTGAATCCGGCGTAATCAAATACGGCGAGGAATTCAAAGAAAGTATGGAAGCCGGTGGATGGGATCTTTCCAAAGTGGATATGGACGAATTAGCCAAATCACAGGCTACGCTGGTATTTGGTCAGATGAATGAACCTCCGGGTTCTCGCGCGCGTGTGGCCCTTTCAGGTCTCACAGTAGCTGAATATTACCGGGATGGTGATCTGAGCGATCCAGCAGGAGGACGTGACATTCTATTCTTTATTGACAATATCTTCCGCTTTACTCAGGCAGGTTCTGAAGTATCTGCCCTGCTTGGTCGTATGCCTTCCGCGGTAGGTTACCAGCCAACCCTGGCAACAGAGATGGGCGTTATGCAGGAACGTATTACATCAACTAAGAGAGGCTCTATCACATCTGTACAGGCAGTATATGTACCTGCGGATGACCTGACCGACCCCGCTCCGGCGACAACGTTCGCGCACCTTGATGCAACCACGGTATTAAGTCGTAAAATTGCTTCCCTCGGTATCTATCCGGCGGTTGACCCACTCGATAGTACTTCACGTATCCTCGACCCCCTGATCATCGGTGAGGATCATTATAATACAGCAATGGCGGTGAAAAACTTACTTCAGCGTTATAACGAATTACAGGACATCATTGCGATCCTCGGTCTTGAAGAACTTTCTGAAGAAGACAGGCAGGTAGTACACCGCGCCCGTCGTGTTCAGCGTTTCTTATCACAACCCTTCCACGTAGCTGAGCAGTTTACCGGTAAACCAGGTGCACTTGTCTCCATTGAAGAAACCATCCGTGGTTTCAAGATGATCATGAACGGCGAGGTGGATCAATACCCTGAAGCTGCATTCAACCTTAAAGGTGGTATCGATGAGGTCATTGAAGAAGGAAAGAAAATGTTGGCAGAAGCCGGCAACTAATCATCGTAGAAAGATCTTCACATGAATCTTGTTGTGCTCACACCGGATAAAGAATTATTTCATGGCTCGGTCACTTCCGTCAACGTCCCCGCCATCGGCGGCCGCTTCGAAGTGCGGCGTGGTCACGCTGCCATCGTAGCAGCGCTGGAAAAAGGCGAAGTCCGTTTCCAGCCCACGAAAGGCGAGAAAAAATCCATCCGCATCGAACAGGGTTTCATCGAAGTACTTCGTGATGAAGTGTCCCTCCTGGTAACAGGCGTTATTGAATAACGTTAATCGTGAGACCGTGAGACCGTGAGAACCGTGAGAACCGTGAGAACCGTGAGAACCGTGAGACCGTGAGAACCGTGAGAGTTTTCTGTGCGTCTCTGCGTGAGATTTTTACTTTGCGAACTTTGCGTCTTTGCGCGACCTTATTTATTTGATTTTTCTCTGCGTACGCTGCGTCTCTGCGTGAGATTATTTTATTCCCTTATCCCTCCACAATTCTTCAAGTTTTATCTCCCGCAACCACACATAATGCGCTTCACTTTTCGCAACCACATACCCATAATATCCATCAAGCATTCCTTTTCTAATAATGTATACCGACAGAAAACGGATGATCGGTTTGCAACATATTTTTAGGAAATTTGTCTTTATTCCCTGGTGGTATAACCCCTCTGCAGCACGCGAACTATACTTGTTCACCTTCTCATATC
The DNA here is from genome assembly GCA_038203125.1 of Chitinophagales bacterium. Taxonomy (GTDB): domain Bacteria; phylum Bacteroidota; class Bacteroidia; order Chitinophagales; family Saprospiraceae; genus Opimibacter. The sequence goes on along the minus strand of JBBREG010000006.1, from coordinate 22,428 downwards.
GTGTATGAATATTATCATCAGCATGATGCATAAGGTCACCTTCCAGATGTCCAATGTGTGCATCCGCATGAGGCTCTAAAGATTCATGCACATCAATTCCTTCCAAAGAAACCTTCTTGCGATCAAACATTCTGATCTTTCGGTCCGGATACCAGCTTCCATGATTCAACCATTTCGAACCGATGCGACTTTTTCGATTCGAGGTATAGCCATCAAACCAATTATGAGCAGAAGATTCCGCAACAGACTTTCTTAATTCAGGACTTAAATATTCATCCGCATCCAATGTCAGGATCCAGTCATGCTTCGCCATCTGAATCATCCTGCGTCGCTGACCTGCATACGTATCAAAAGGAAATTGCTCTACTCTGGCACCCAGAGACCTCGCGATATCACATGTTGCATCAGTTGAATAACTATCCAGCACAAGGACATCATCACTTAACCCCTGGACCGAAAGGAGGCAGGTGGCAATATTCTTTTCTTCATTATAGGTCATCACCACAACAGACAGCAGGCGTGATGAAGATGAAGGCATGAAAGGTAGATTAATTTGCCGGAGGCATATTCAGTTTGAATCCGACACTATGCACGTTTTCAATGGATATGGCACTGTCATCATGCAGATACTTCCGGAGACGACTGATGAAGACATCCAGGCTACGACCATAGAAATAATCATCCTTGCCCCAGATATCTTCCAGGATATCTGATCGGCGGATCACCTGGTTGGGACGCGATGCGAGATAATACAGGATGTCAGCTTCGCGCTGTGTCAAACCACGGGTACTGCCATTATATGTTAAATCAAGATTCGGATAATCAAACATATATTGTCCCACGCCAATAGCAGCTTTTGGCGCCTCTTCGATGATCTTCTTCCGGCGCAGGAATACATTGATCCTGAATTTTAATTCTTCAAAGCTGTAGGGCTTGGTCACGTAGTCATCACCGCCCAGGAGAAATCCTTCCATCTTATCCTCCTGCATAGATTTGGCAGTTAGAAAAATGATCGGGATGTGTCTGCTGACCGACCGGATCTTTCGGGCTAATTCAAACCCATCCATTTGCGGCAGCATGACATCGAGCAAGGCAAGGTCAAATTCTGCCTTCCGGAAAGCTGCCCAGCCTTCCTTGCCATTGACCGCGTGAGTCACATCGTACGACTCCATTTCCAGTTGATCCTTTGTAATGAAACTCAGGGATTCGTCATCTTCCACATAGAGGATACGTGCCTTCATCATCTTTTTTGCGGTAAATTAAAGGAAAATCGGCTACCCTGTCCCAACTCGCTATAGACAGTGATTTCTCCTTTATGCAAATTGACGATTTTTTTGACGTAATGAAGCCCTAATCCAAACCCTTTAATGTCATGGACATTGCCGGAAGGTACCCGGTAAAACTTTTTAAATAAATGTTTTTGATGGGCTGGTGCAATGCCAATACCCCGATCTACAAAGGTTAACACCAGGTCACGTTCCCGGTCTTCTGTGATGACATCAATGGGCTGCTCTGGTGGAGAATATTTCACTGCATTATCAATCAGGTTACTTACAACACTTCCGAGATGTGTTCGATCACCAAGGATATTTGGGTTTTTTGATTTGTACAGGCGATTAAACACCCTGCCTTCAATACCCGCTTCTGCAGCTTTCGAGTCTACCACTTCATCAATCAGCATGTGCATATCAAGCTGCTCCATCTTCAGTTTAAATTCCTTCGACTCCAGTCTGGCAATGTTGAGCAGCTTTTCCACCTGGGTATTCATTCGCTGATACTGACTCCGGATCAATTCGGTATAGCGATGCAGACGATCATCACCCTGAATCGTCGGTTGTTTTGACAGGAAGTCACTTGACAGTTGAATAGATGTCAACGGGGTCTTAAACTCATGTGTCATGTTGTTGATAAAATCCCGCTGCATTTCCGAAAACCTGCGCTGATTAAAAATCACCCACAATGCATAGGAGAAAAAAGCAACTGTAATAAATGCAATTAGGGCAAGCAACCATGAGACACCCGTATTGTTTTGGAGCCCTTCTGATGTAGTAGGAAACTTAACACCAAAATAATATTGGAATTCATTGTACTTCGGCAGCACTTCACTCATCGAAGACGCCTGCTTCGTATCCTTCAGGCTGCAATGATTGCCATAAACCATATCATCGCTCGAACAATCATAGATACCATATTCAAAATCAGTATAATGATCTGTGTAATTGGCGAGCGAGCTAAACTCTTCATAGAGATAATATTCGAGGATATTCGCATCAATGACATCATTAAAATTGATGATGTAATAATTGGGCGTGATGCGTTTGACGATCTCTCCGGAAGGTAATGTGGATTTATTAAAAAGGGCAAGTCGTTTAGCCACATTCATCAGCGCGATCGTTGTGGTCTGATGAAAGGATTGAGATTCATGCGTCCTTCGCTGCACTAGCCAGTACGACTGCATCGCGATGATGCTCAGGACCGTAACAGCCCCTAATAAAATGACCCACCGGATATTAGAATTACTCATGAGCCGCAAAGGTACTTGGCTTTCAGGTAGGGATGGACAGCACCCTTATAATGATATCCTAACAAAACCTCACACATTGTCCTCCAGTTTCATCTATGCGGACACCGGGTTGATCGAAATTTGGTTTTGGACAGATTTTGCAAACGTTAGTATTAGTAATCCGTCGAATTCCCTTCCCCTCAGCAAAATTCATCAACAAACTAATCTGAATGAAAAAGTATTTACTGTTATTCGTGGCATTCGCATGGATGTCAAAAGGAGTGAATGCGCAAGCCCTGACTTTGCCTCCCAGTGGAGACAATCAGAAAGCATCCGTCACTCAGTATATTGGCAGCATTGCCAAAGTTGCTCAGATCGAACGCGAGCTCCAAAGCTCTCCAGGATTTGATCCCGATAATTATGCTGCGGCTGCGAATTATCTGCTCGCAGAAAATTACAAACTTGATAAAGCTCTTGTTTGGGCAGATAAAGCGACCAATCCCCCTACGGGTCAGAAAACATTTACAAGTGTATCCACTAAAGCAAATGTATTGCTGAAGATGGGTAAGAAAGAAGAAGCCATGACTTCATTTCATGAGGCAGCCAGCATGGCAGATGCAACGCCGAGCAACGTACATCAATAGACACCAACGATGAAAATTTACATTGGTGGTGATAGTGGTTACGCTACCCATTTTGCTGACATCGGCAAGCGACATAGCAATATTGCCCTTGCCGTTTTAGACAACGGTCAGTATGACGTTGTGAAGACGCCATGAAACTCTTCCCCAAAGGATTCTGCACAGTGTAACCGTATCTGATACTGACACCACAACCGGGGAATGTCATGTGGTCAAAAAGCGAAGTGATTTATGGAATGATTGCAAATACAGCAAATTAGTTGTATATTTGTAGCATAATTGCTACATTTATGGCACGTAAAAAATTGAACATCAGGCCATTTTCTACAGAACAAAGCATTCAGAAGGCTGAAAGTGCCAGCAGCAGTCCACTCACCTGGGTGCTGGATTCAGGAGGAGAGGTGTACTCATGGTCAACCAGGATGGAGCGCGTGAACCTGATTAGACAAGGCGTCCCATACCATACGATTGAAACGATTAGCGACAGACTCGATCGTCCCATCAAAACTGTTTTATCCATATTAAGGATTCCTCAAACAACCTATAACAAGAAAAAAAGTGAGCACTCCTTATTGGATACCCATGAAAGTGAATTAATTGTACTCCTCACAGAGCTTATCGATTATGGTATCACCGTCTTCAACAACGAAGAAGAAAAATTTCAACGATGGTTGAAAAAACCAAACTTATCGCTGGGTGGTCAGTCACCGGACAGTCTGCTGGATACAGCGACTGGAATTGATGAAGTGACCTTTTCGCTCAATAGAATTGAATTCGGAAATTTTGCTTAATGATTGTTTATAGGATTGACCGGGAAAAATATTTGAGTTCAAGCCTTTCCGGATTGGGTGCATCCATGACAAAAGGATATCGATGGAATAGTCTCCATACAAAATTAGTGTATACAGCAGAATGCAGAGCTTTGGCCACCCTGGAAGTCTCTGTACATTTAGATCTGAGTCAGGATTTACCCAGCGATCGTCATTATGTAGAAATTCTAATACCTGATGACATACTCTTCTTAGAAGTCTACCATCATGATCTGCCTCCGGTGTGGAATTCACACCCTCCCACATTCATCACTCAAACCATTGGTGATGATTTTGTAGCACAAGGGGATGCCGCAGTATTAAAAGTGCCGAGTAGTATCGTCCCTCAAGAATCGAATTATTTAATTAATCCGAATCATAGTGACGCAAAAAGAATTGTCGTCAGGAGCACATCTCTAATGGCCTTTGATTCCCGGTTCAGTAGTAAGAAATAAGATTGTGCACATTACGTAAACAATCCTACCAATTCCGATGACTCCTACGGGTAATTTTAAAATCCACTGGTTCGACCAGATGACCCGCAACCTCGTTCTGTAGCTCTCCAACCCCAAAATCCGTTTTCGTCGATATTTTAACACTCTCCATCAGGTACCTTGTCTGATTGGTGTACTTTGTTATGCATAGTACTGTATAGTTTGCATATATTTGCGTCATGAATATTGATAACACAAAAGCACAGATGCGGAAAGGAGTCCTTGAAATGTGCATTTTGTCCCTGTTGTCAGGTCAGGAGATGTATACCTCTGATATCATCGATAAGTTGCGCAATGCGCAGCTGGTGGTCGTCGAAGGCACTCTCTATCCCCTGCTGACCAGGCTCAAAAATGCCGGACTCCTCCAGTATTACTGGCAGGAATCAAATTCAGGTCCTCCCCGTAAATACTTTAAAATCACAGACGAAGGCCAGGCATTCTTACATGAACTCAAAGACTCCTGGATCGAGATCAATGAAGCTGTCTCTCTTACCACTCAAAACCATGCAGTCCATGAACAAAACCATTAATATCAATCTTGGTGGCTACGCTTTCATCATCGACGAAGATGCTTATGAAACCGCCAACCACTATCTCCATACGCTAAGCCGACATTTCGGAAGAGGTGAAGGAGCCGACGAGATCATGCAGGACATCGAATCACGCATGGGCGAACTGATCAACCGCAATAAAAGCGCTGCCAGAGTTATCATCAACAAACTAGATATTGTCAATGCCATCGCTGTTCTGGGCTCTCCCGAAGAACTGAAGGACATGAATTTCTCTGACAACATCAGTCATACCAAAAGAACAACCGGAGAATCTTTCCAACTCAAAACAGGAAAGAGGCTCTATCGCGATCCGAATGATAAAGTTCTTGGAGGAGTGTGTTCCGGCCTTGCAGCCTATTTTGGAATTCAGGATGCTGTATGGGTGCGCGTGGCATTTGTGCTCCTCGCATTGGTTGGTGGTGCAAGTTTCATCGTCTACTGTGTGCTCTGGGGAATATTGCCAAAAGCAAAAACTGTCTCTGACAGGTTGGAAATGATGGGTGAACCCACGAATGTCAACAATATCGCCCGGATGGTCAAAGAAGAACTGGAGGAGATCAGTGATAAGATCCAGGATAAGTTTGGTAAAAAACACAAACACCAGAAGTATCATCAACAACCTACTGAGCAGGATGACGACCAGATTCTAACTTCAGGCTGGTCATGGAATTCAAAACCCTGCCGCAGCAAAATGAAAGCTCCGTGTAACAATAAGGATTTTGTATGATCAAAACAGATTAGTTGGAAACCAACGCATTACTTTCAGATCAGATTAACCCGTTTCATCAAGTAAAGTTGAAACGGGTTTTTTAATGTCTATTCCCAATTCCACGCAATTGCAAGAGGAATAGCTTATTACTTTTTACCTTTTATCTTTTAATTTTTATCTTTTATTTTTTAGTTTCTGGCTGGCTATCTTTGCGCCCCCTAAGTGGATTGTCATGAGTGCAGCAGAAGAAATACAAAAACGGAAGACCTTTGGTATTGTATCCCACCCCGATGCCGGGAAAACTACTCTGACTGAAAAGCTACTCCTTTTCGGAGGCGCCATCCAGGTAGCAGGTGCAGTCAAATCCAACAAGATCAAAAAACACGCGACCTCCGACTTTATGGAGATCGAACGCCAGAGAGGAATCTCCGTAGCAACTTCTGTTATGGCATTTCCATATCGGGACCACCAGGTGAATATCCTCGACACGCCTGGTCACAAAGATTTTGCAGAAGATACATTTCGTACACTCACAGCCGTAGATAGTGTAATCGTAGTTATCGATGTTGCCAAAGGGGTGGAAGAACAGACAGAAAAACTGGTCGCTGTCTGCCGGATGCGCAAAACACCTATCATCGTTTTTATTAATAAACTGGACAGGGAAGGAAGAGATGCAGTTGATCTGTTGGATGAAATAGAACGCAAACTAGGTCTCCACGTCACACCCTTAAGCTGGCCTATCGGCATGGGTCAACAGTTCCAGGGCGTATATAATATTTATGAAAAAAAATTAGTCCTTTTCAAGCCGCATAGCAAACAAGAGGATGAAGAGATCATCGAAATCCTGGATGTCCACGACGCCTTACTTGATCATCACGTAGGCAAACGTCCGGCCGATGAATTACGCAGTGAACTGGAAACTGTCCTTGCTGTATATCCACCATTCAACCGTCAGTCTTATCTCGACGGTGAAGTAAGCCCGGTTTTTTTTGGAAGCGCGATCAATAATTTTGGCGTCAAAGAATTATTGGATTGCTTTATTGACATCGCACCTGCTCCCCTTCCAAGGGAAACAGAAGAACGAATTGTATTTCCGCTAGAAGAAAATTTCAGCGGATTTGTTTTTAAAATCCATGCCAACATAGATCCGCGTCATCGCGACCGCATCGCTTTCCTCCGTGTATGTTCCGGAAAATTTGAACGTAATACCAATTATTACCACGTACGCCAAGAACGGAATCTAAAATTTTCAAACCCCACATCATTCATGGCCTCACGTAAAGAAGTTATTGATGATGCATGGCCAGGTGATATCGTAGGTCTTTACGATTCAGGCAACTTCAACATCGGAGATGCATTGACTGAAGGAGAAAAACTTCACTTTAAAGGCATCCCACGTTTTTCCCCTGAGATGTTTCGGCGAGTGATCAATAAAGACCCTATGAAGACCAAACAATTGAACAAAGGTCTTGATCAGTTAATGGATGAAGGTGTCGCGCAGATGTTCGTCAAAGAACTCAACGGAGATAAAATTATTGGAACTGTGGGCGCACTGCAGTTTGATGTAATTCAGTATCGCCTGGAACATGAATATGGGGCTAAGTGTGATTATGAACCCCTCAGCATTCATAAAGCATGCTGGATCGAAGCGGATACCCAGACTACCCTTACAGCATTTATGTCTCGTAAGAAAAAAGATATCGCTGTGGACACGGGCGGCAAACCCGTCTTCTTAGCTGAATCGGCCTGGGTGCTCCGGATGACCCAGGAAACCTTCCCGGATATCAGGTTCCATTTCACTTCTGAATTTTAGACAAAAAAAATTCTTCATGGGTTTATATCGTGTGTAATTATTTGATGAATATCAGATAATTTGTCGTGCTATTTTTAAAACGGGTTTTCCTGCGACAGCCATTTTTCGTTTTCTGTTGTTATAGACATTCTTACCTATCACATAATAAAAAAAACATACTATGTCCATTTTCCAAAGAGGTGCTTACGGTCAATCCGCTGGTCAGGGAGGCGGTTATTCAACGCGCAGACGGAATGTAGGCGGAGGTCTGATTATTGCGGTTGTTTTGGCAGGATTTGCGCTCTGCAAATATTATTCAAGTTCCTCCGTCAATGAGGTTACAGGCAAGACGCAACATGTCAGCATTTCTCCTGAACAGGAAATTGCGGTTGGGCTGGAAAGCACTCCATATATGATCGAACAATATGGTGGCCTGCATCCGGATCCGGAGGGACAAAAAATGGTTAAAGAGATCGGACAACGAATTGTGCAAAACAGTGATGCAAAAAACACGCCTTACCAATATGATTTTCATCTCCTGGCCGATCCTAATATCGTCAATGCGTTCGCCTTGCCGGGTGGACAGGTTTTTATAACCACTGCGCTGATTACACAATTTGAAAGTGAGGACGAGCTGGCAGGTGTCTTAGGCCATGAAATAGGCCATGTCGTAGCCAGACATGGAGCTGAACGGATTGCCAAACAGGAACTGACCCAGGGTCTGACCGGCGCAGCGGTAATTGCATCCGGAGATTATACAACAGCCCAGGCTGCTCAAATGATCGGCAACCTGGTGAATATGTCCTACGGCAGAGATCAGGAACTTGAGTCTGATGAACTCGGTGTACGATTTATGACTCAGTCAGGATATAATCCCGAAGCGCTCCTAACTGTTATGGATATTCTCGAAAAAGCCAGCGGAGGAAAAAGCCAACCGGAATTTATGAGCACTCACCCAAGTCCGACGAATAGAAGAGAAATGATAAGGGCAGCGATAGAAAAGTATAAAGATCTGGCGCCTCCTGTGCAGTAAGAGTCTAAAAAAAGTGGGAACTTTGGAAAACAAATTTTCATTGTAACACACAACTAATGTACCGGCCATGTTGAAACGATTTACTACAGGTGGAAATCCTTTTTTACAAAAAGCCTTAAACGCTACACCACCAGCGATTCCGTTTTCAGGAGAGAGACTTGAGACAATGACCATTCAGGGTGCAATCAATAAGACCCTGATCCTGTTTGGTATACTTCTCGTGACAGCCATCTTTAATTATCAGGCACAAAATGTCTTCCTGATGATAGGTGGAGCTGTCGTAGGATTGATCCTGGTCATTGTCAGCTTATTTAAAAAACAGTATAGTCCGGTAATTGCACCGATCTATGCCGGAGTTGAAGGATTATTGGTAGGTGGCATCTCCGGTATTTATGCGGGCTTCGGAGGTGGAATTGTCATACAGGCAATTTCATTGACACTTCTGGTCCTGTTCATTATGCTCTTTATACATAAGACGGGTATTATTCCTGTAACCCAGAAATTAAGAATGGGCATCTTCATGGCAACAGGAGCCATTGCTCTATTGTATCTGGCTACTCTTGTCCTGAGCTTTTTCGGCATTAATATCCCGTATATCCATCAGGGAGGCACGATCGGCATCATCTTTTCCCTGGTTGTGATTGGTATTGCCTCCATGAACTTATTACTTGACTTTGATAATATCGTCAAGGGAGTTGAATACCGGGCACCAAAATATATGGAGTGGTTTACAGCAATGGGGCTGATGATCACCCTTATATGGCTCTATCTGGAAATCCTCCGGCTTCTCGCAAAGTTGAGAGAGTGACCCTTTGACACCTTGCACTCATCCATGTGCAGCTCAGGGCAAGGAGCGTGAGAACGTGAACGTGAGAGAGAGCTAGAAAATAGAACCTTTCAGTCGTTGAGGGAGTCGAAACGTACGACTGCTCGAATCTCTGTCGGTCGTTGAGCTGAGTCGAAACGACCGACTATTTCCCCGGATACTCAGCAAAATTTCTTGGTGTTTCATATAACCGGATCCCCAGATCCAGGTGAGGCTCGATGTACGGTCTGAGGAGCTCGTGAATCACTATACAGATATTCTCCACAGTAGGGACTCTGTGTTCAAATTCCGGGCAATCAAGATTTAGATTCTTGTGATCAAATCGTTCTTCGACTTCCCGTTCGATTATGACCTTTAGGTCCTTGAGATTAATCAGGATGCCTGTTACAGGATCAACATGTCCTGTCACCCTTACTTCTACCTCATAGTTGTGTCCGTGAAAATTGGGATTAGCACATTTCCCAAAAACTTCAAGGTTGTGTTCTTTAGTCCAGGAAGCAATTGCTAATTGATGGGCAGCATTAAAATGCGCCATTCTGTAGATTGAAACGGGGAATGTCATAATTGTATGATTCTGAGCGCAAACTTACACTCAATTGGGGTTTCATGATAGCTGAAAGGTCATTCCGTGCCAATATTACATGCCGGTTCTGATAACAGGAAGTTAAAGAAGCATTACGCTGCAGTCCAAAAGAAAGATCTATTTTGAATTGTAAATCTATCGAACGCTAAGACGGATCGTTTTGAGCACTTTATTAGTAGCAGAAACCAGGCGAACCAGATAGATTCCTTCATTGAGATCACCTACGTAATACTGCTTTTGAGGAGCCGTATCAAAAGATTTCATCTTGTTGCCTACGATATTAAAGAGTTCGATTTTGCTCAGTCCGCTGATTTCACTTACCTGGAAAAAATCCGCAGTAGGATTAGGGAATACAGTCAGCTTGGCAGATGAAGTCTCATCCTTGGTACTTACTGAATTACTTGCACAAACCTGACCAGTAACTGTGGCTAAAATGACTTTTGGATCGTTTTGATCAGTAAATGAAACTGTGTAGTCTGTACACCCTTCAAGAGCTTGTGGATTTACATGGATTTGGAAATCCATATGTTCACCTGGCGAAAGCACATTTGGCTTTGTTGGTGAACTGGCGTTAGCGGTAGGTAGGTAACATAAGTTTTTATCGCAAATCCATGTTAACCAGCCTGCCGGAGCATTAGGTACGATGCGGGACCAATGAAGGTACACGTCAATGTTGGAATTGTTTACCACATCAATATGATACGCCATGTCCGTACTGCTTGGGTTTCCGTTAAGAACGAAAGTACCAGGTTCTACGCTTACACTTAGCTGCCCCCAGAGAGGAGAAACCAATAGAATGTAGATGATGAGGTGTAATAGTCTATTCATGCTACTTAAATATAGGCACTAAGCTACAAAGATACAATGGCATTAAAACAAGTTTAACATCCTTTTAGGGATTAAAGTTGATTCTTCCGGCAAATTTAATACATATTACACAATAAACTAATATGTTTGTAAAATACTTTCGGAAGTTTAAGAACAGGATGCTGAAAAGAAGCTGTTTTCTTAAAAAATACGCTAACCATCAGGGAGTTAGGAGTCATTTATTCGGTAAAAAGAGGGATACGCCTAACATTTGACCCCTATTCATTTACCCAACAAAAAGCTAATTAAGTCTAATATTATACACTGGCTACCCAACCTAATTGTTATTTTAGCGGCCTCAAATTCAAAAAATTCACTCTAATAATTTAATCATTCCTTTATGAAGAATCTGTACGCTCTTTTTCTATTTCTACTCCTCACTACTGGCCTTTCAGCCCAACTTGCAGACGGATCTAAAGTTCCGGCAAACCTGACTTTCACTGATATTAATGGTGGTACTCACGTGATCCAGGATTATCTGGATAGCGGCAAAGTGGTCATTCTTGACATTTTTGCTACCTGGTGCGGACCATGTTACTATCTGCATGAAAATCACGTACTGGGTGACCTTTGGGATGCTTACGGACCTGAAGGAACGGATGAAATTGTCATTTTTTCAGTAGAAGGTGATGCTACTACAAGCCATGCTGATCTTCTGGGAACAGGAAGTAATACACAGGGTGATTGGGTGACCGGAGTTGAATATTTTATTGTTGAAGACAATACAGTACCTGCAAAATTCAATTTGGCTTATTGGCCCACGATGTATATCATTCGTCCAAGCGGTTCAATGCTGCTGTCAAATGATTATTTCTTTGCCAACATCGCTGATCCAAATTTTGATTATGTATATGATGTAGCTTTCAGGGGCGAAAATGATGCTGCTGTTACTACGAATTACTCAGACCAATATTTCTGTGGTCAGTATCATCAAGGCAATTTTATCGCCAGCCTGAAAAACATGGGAACGGATACTCTCGAATCTGCAACTCTTGAGCTCTATGTTAATGGCGAACTGAAACGTACTAAAAATTGGACAGGCAGCCTGACAGAATTCAAATCAGCAAACGTTACAATCCCGGGTCTAACAATCACTGAATCTTCCATTGTTGAAGTTAAGGTGATCAATCCTAATGCATCCGTAGATGAAGCTGATCTTGACAATGTGTTTGATTGGGAAGTATTATCAGCTCCTGAAGTAAACCAAACTGCCAAGCTTACAATTACAACTGACTTCTGGCCAGAAGAAATTAGCTGGTCCGTTGTTGATCCGGATGGAAATGAAGTTGCTTCAAGCGGTGACCTTGGTACACTTTCATGTGACCAGACTTACACTCAGGAATTTCCATTGAACCTCGTAGGCTGCTATTCCTTAAACATAAACGATTCCTTTGGTGATGGTCTTTTGAATGGCCCGATCAATCCAGGTCAGCACTCTTGCGGCACACCCAATGGTGTAGCTAATAATTCGATGGGTGCAATCTCTTTTGAGATAGATGGCGAAATATTCTATAGCAACATCAGCTACGGAAGTGGTATTGATGTTCCATTTGAATATGCATGGGTTACTGGTGTAGAAGACATCAAGGACATCAGTGCTTTACATGTTTATCCTAACCCGGTAGCTGCTGAATTGAATGTAGAATTCAATGCTGCATCTTCTACTCAAGTAGGGATTTCTATCATTGACATCACAGGAAGAGTCGTTGCTAATGAAGGAACTACAACGTTCACTCAAGGTGCAAATAAAATCGGAATCGATGTATCTAACCTGGTTCAGGGTTCTTACATGTTGAGACTGGTTCAGGATGATGCAGTTAAAACAGTGAAATTCCAAAAGATGTAATCATCTTTTCCGGGTTGTGTTAATTACAACTCATAAAAAAAGCTCCAAAGGAATCTTTGGAGCTTTTTTATTTTTAAATAGATCCATCGTAAAAAAGAAGATCTACTCTGCTCTGTAATGAATTCCTGACTCAGGATTATAAATCTCTTCTGCGCAGATTCCAGTAGGATAAAATGATGAATATCCCTGCCCATGCAAGGGACACGAGTATATCTTCAATCAGGATCTTATCATACACATGTGATAATGCATATTTCTGAAAAGGTACCCGAATGATACGGTTGATTGCTTCTACAGGGAACATCCACACCTGCCACTTGTATTGATACTGCATGATCGAGGTAAAAATGGGCTCGATACAAGCTGTGTATAATAAAAACAGGATGATCGTCACACCACTCTTCTGGATAAAAAATGCGAAGCACATTGCCATGCACAGGAAGACAAAAACTTCCAAGCCATAACCAGCTACAAAAGCAAGGTTTTCAAGGATATATGACATCTCTTTTACGGGTGAGTACAACAACCCAAGAAAAAGCCCCAGGAGGAATAACAAAATAGCGGATCCAATACTGATGGCAGTGACCAATGATAGTTTTGACAGCAAAAATTCTTTTTTGGAAAGTCCATCAATAATATTCTGCTTGATGGTCCTCTGGGAATATTCCAGTGTCACAGATATGATGATGACAAAAGCAGGTATCCATTTGAATATCGTGGCAAGCCAAGCCAGGTTTTGCCAAATATCAACAAAATCAAAAATCGGAAGACCGGAGTCCAGGAATTGACTAAGCACATCGTCATCCTGTTGCTTTTCCATAAACCAATCCAGTAAACTTTTAATCGAAAAGCCGGACAAAAGAAAGCAAAAAACATACAATCCTAAAATCACCAGGAAGGGTCGGTAGTGCCTGAATTTATAATATTCAAGCTGGAGTGTCTTCAGCATAAAATCAAATTTGGTGGGATGAAGATGGAGAATCGTTTTGTGCAAGTAATTCAAGGAATTTTTCTTCCAGACTGGATTTCTTCTGCTGAATAAAATTTACCTGCACACCTTTCTCAACGAGGTATCGATTCAGCATAGCTGGTGTCCATTCGTTGGTGAGTTCCACTTTCACAAAATCTTTTTCCTGCTCCCTCGACAGGATGCCTGTGCAATTTTGAATCACTTCCCATAATACAGCGCCATTATCCGCTGACACGGCAACCGAATTTGTAGTGTGAAGTGCTTCGTGAACACTACCCGAGTAGATTTTTTTTCCTCTTTGAAGGACAGCAAAATGACTGCATACTTTTTGCACTTCATCCAATAGATGACTCGCCAGAATAATGGTCTTATCCATATCCCGTATATCGAGGATCAGCTTTCGGATTTCAGCAATACCCTGGGGATCCAGGCCATTGGTAGGCTCATCAAAGATCAGCACCTCCGGATCTGCCAACAGTGCTGATGCTATGGCCAACCGTTGTTTCATCCCAAGTGAATACGTTTTAAATGGATCCTTTCGGCGATCATATAAACCAACCAGCGTGAGTAATTCATCTATCGCTGGCTTTCGAATATCCTTAATTCGACTATGCACGACCATATTTTGGGCAGCACTGAGAAATGGATAAAAATTGGGTTGTTCCAGGATGGCTCCGATGAGTTTCCGCAATCTATAATCCTCCCCTTTGCCAAACCATGAAAAACTTCCTTTCGTTTTTGCCGTCACGCCGAGTAACATACCAAGTGTCGTGGTTTTTCCACTTCCATTTGGCCCGAGGATACCAAATACCTGCCCTTTAGGAACCTCAAGATCCAATTCATTTACAGCAAGTATTCGCTTTGAAAAGCGTTTTGTCAAATGATGTGTTTGTAAAATGATTTCGCTCATGATCTTAGTTTAATAAATCCCGTAACGAAGCCTGATCAGCAACATTGAGAGCAGATATATATTCAAGGTTGAGCTCACCATCTATGTCAAAAAAATAATCTGCAGAGGGAGTATCCAATAATCCAATAAAATGCGATTTCGGAAGTGAATCATTGACCCATAAGCTGACACGTTCACCGCTCTGACTGCGGAAGTCCATGAGCTCCTCGTAGTGTTGTGTGCGTATCTCAGATCTCAGGTTGGTGATCTGGTAGGTGCTGTCTTCGCTTGGGGGTATATAGACAGTGATCTTCCGGACATCACGTATCAATTTGTTGAAATCGGGATCCTGCCTGACATTCGCGAGACGGATGATACTTTGATAGATGTATTTTTCCCTGATATCGGGATAAGCCTTCAGGTGCTTTTCAAAAACCTTGGGTGTCTGGTCGGTGGCACAGGATGCCAAAATCAATACCATAAACAAACACACCCAGGTGAGTGGGGTTGGTCTTTTGTTCATGATGCTAAAATGAGACTTTTCTGATAGTTCGGCCATACTTTTCGATCAGCGACCCTCATAAACCCCCTAATTTACCTAGTGGCACTACTAGTAGTGCCACTAGCCCCTAACTTATTGATTGTGAGAGTCCCCGGATAGTTATCCACAGGGAATTTTTTGAACATGGAAGAGCAGAAATCTTTAGGATCCCAAAGCAGCAGCTCCGCCCACAATCTCACTCAATTCCTTCGTAATGGCTTCCTGGCGGGCCTTATTGTAGTTGATCTTCAACTCGGAAAGCAGTTCATCTGCATTGGTAGTGGCCTTATCCATAGCAGTCATACGCGCACCATGCTCAGAAGCATGTGTATCGAGAAGAAACTTCTGAAACTGAACTTCCAGGATACTTGGCACAAGTGTATTTAACAACACATCTTTTTCAGGTTCAAAGATGTAATCAACTTTGCGGGCGGTACCACTTTCAATTTTGGGTACGGGCAGATATTGGACTGTTTCAGCAAACTGTGTAGCTGCATTTTTGAAACGGCTATAGTGAGCTACAATGATATCCGTTTCTCCCTTGCTAAACTGATCCATCAGGAGACGTGGTACAACTACGGTGTGATCAAAATCAAGATTATCAAACAGCGTAACATAGTCCTTGACGATCGTAGTGTCTTTATAATTGCGACGGAAAAAATCATATCCACGTTTTCCAATAGGAAGGATGGTTAGTTTTTTTGCAGCACGCTGTGCAGAAAAATTAGTTTCAATCGTGCGGATGGCAGCCTTGATAATGTTCGTGTTGAATGCACCCGCCAAACCCCTGTTTGAAGTAATGACAACAACAGTTGCATGCTCCACCGGGCGTTCTTTTCCATAACTGATGTTGACATCACCTGCCACAGCTGAGAGTACATTGCGCAACATCTGGTTGAGCTTGTCTGCGTATGGGCGCATGCGCACGATAGCATCCTGAGCTTTTCTCAACTTGGCAGCAGAAACCATCTTCATCGCTTTGGTGATCTGCTGCGTTGAACTCACGGATTTCATCCGCTCCCGTACTTCCTTTAGCTTACCGCTCATGTGTTACTACCTGTTGGTGGAAGATCTGTAATTGGTTATGCTTTAAATTGTGTCTTTAATTCAGCTGCCAGGGCAGCTAATATTTTAGTGTCCTCATCAAGAAGTTTTCCTGCACGCAAATTATCCAGTACAGGCTGATACCTTGCTGCAAGGCTTGTCAGGAACAATTCTTCAAATTCCTTGATTTTATTTACTGGAACTTCACGCAACAGACCATTTGTGCCCAGGTAAATGATCGCAATTTGTTTTTCTACAGGTACCGGGCTATACTGAGGTTGTTTCAGGATCTCCACATTACGTTTTCCTTTTTCGAGTACTGCAGTAGTTGCAGCATCGAGGTCTGAACCAAATTTTGAAAACGCTTCCAGATCCCTGTATTGTGCCTGGTCTAATTTTAAAGTACCGGCCACTTTTTTCATGGACTTGATTTGTGCATTACCCCCTACTCGAGATACGGAGATACCGACGTTAATGGCGGGACGAATACCAGAGTTGAAGAGGCCTGACTCAAGGAAGATCTGACCATCCGTAATCGAGATTACGTTAGTCGGAATATAAGCAGACACGTCACCGGCTTGTGTTTCGATGATCGGAAGAGCAGTTAGTGAGCCTCCACCTTTGATCATCGGATTTCCGTTTTTGTCTTTTGCATTTTTCAAACTTTCCGGTAGGTCATTCATCTGACGGGCGATATCATCATTGTTGATAATTTTCGCTGCTCTTTCCAATAGACGGGAGTGCAGATAGAATACGTCTCCCGGATAAGCCTCACGTCCTGGCGGGCGACGAAGCAACAGGGATACTTCACGATAGGCTACAGCCTGTTTTGACAAATCATCATAGATGATTAAAGCAGGACGACCCGTATCACGGAAAAATTCTCCGATGGCTGCCCCTGCAAATGGAGCATAAAACTGGAGTGGTGCAGGATCAGATGCAGATGCAGAAACGATTACAGTGTAATCCATGGCACCTGCTTCTTCAAGTGTCTTGGCAACCTGTGCAACCGTGGAAGCTTTCTGACCTGAAGCAACATATATGCAGAAGACGGGTTCGCCTTTCTGATAAAATTCTTTTTGATTAATGATCGTATCGATCGCGATCGCTGACTTACCTGTCTGACGGTCGCCGATGATCAACTCACGTTGTCCGCGACCGATTGGAATCATTGCATCAATGGCTTTGATACCTGTCTGAAGAGGTTCAGCAACGGGCTGGCGATAGATTACACCTGGAGCTTTACGATCCAGAGGCATGTCATACTTATCACCAGTGATGGGGCCTTTTCCATCGATAGGTTGTCCAAGTGGATTGACTACACGACCGATAAAGCCTTCGCCGACATTGATACTGGCGATACGACCTGTACGACGTACACGTGAACCTTCACGGATATCATCACCAGCTCCCATCAACACAACACCTACATTGTCTTCTTCCAGATTCAATACGATGGCTTCAACGCCACTATCGAATTGGACAAGTTCACCTGCCTGTGCACGGTTCAACCCGTATACACGAGCGATACCATCCCCTACCTGAAGGACAGAACCTACTTCTTCTAATTCCGCAGCACTTTGAAATCCGGATAATTGCTGCTTTAATATGGCCGATATTTCATCGGGTTTTACATCCACCATGATATGTGTTATTTAGATGTTGATCGTTGTTAGTATTAGATAGCTACCTGGTAATCTTTATTTGAAAATTCCTTCCTCAATTCATCCAGTTGATGTTTGACAGAGGCATCATATAATTTGTCTTCGAACGAAATCACAAAACCACCAATCAACTCTTTGTCGACAGAAGTATTGAACTGTACGTTTGCATGTGTTAGCTTACTATCCACCAGTTTTTTACGAATGGATTCGATTGTACTTTCAGGCAATGCTTCTGCTGAAACGATATTGACGATGGAGATTCCTTTAATCTCACGGTATTGATTGATAAACTCCTCCATGATTTCCGGAAGCTGAGACTCTCTCCCTTTACGAAGAATGATCTGTAAAAAGGAATACGTCAGTGGATCAATCCGGCTTTTGAAAATTGCTTCAAAAACGTTCTCTTTCTTGTCTGACTTGACGATCGGGCTTTTGAGCAGGAGTGCAAGTTCACGATGTTGGATCGCATTGACGAAAAGGGTGACATCTTCCAATACTTTTTCCAGCTTGCTTTGTTGCATGGCAATGTCAATCAGTGATTTGGCATATCTGGAAGCAATCCGGTAAGATGACATATGTTAATTTTGGATGTTAGATTTCAGATTTGGGATTGTATCGTGGATACAATAATTTCATTTATTGAAATCTATTCTTAACTCAGTTTTATATCATTAACTAATTTATCCACCAGGTTTTTTTGCTCAGGTGAGCTTAATTGCTGGCGGATCAATTTTTCAGCGATATCGATTGACATTTGGCCTACCTGGTTTTTCACTTCGATGAGGGCCTTATTCTTCTGATTTTCGATTTCATTGCGGGCATCCACGACGATCTTGTTGGCTTCTTCTTTTGCCTTATCACGTGCTTCAGCGATCAGTTTGTCTCCTGTCAGTTTAGCTTCACGAAGGAGTAATGCTCTTTCTTCACGTGCCTCATTCAGTAGTCGTTGATTGTCTGTATTGAGTGCGGCCATTTCTTCTTTGGCACTCCTGGCTTCATCTAAAGCTGACTGGATATCGCTTTCACGTTTTTTCAATGCGTCCTTAATCGGTCGGAATGCAAATTTCCCAACCAATACCCAAAAGAGGGTGAAGATCAAAAACGTCCAGAACAATAATCCGATGCCGGGACGGGCTACATTAAATTCAGCCAGAAAGAAAAGATCCATTTGATTTTATTTTTTACTCTACTACTGATACATTTTAAAAGATACCGGCAGCCGGACCAATCGTACGGCAACCGGTATGTGTTCGTTTTGTCGCAATTAGGCAACAAGGAAAGAAACGATGATCGCGATGAGAGCTGCACCTTCTACAAGGGCTGCTGTCAGGATCATGTTAGCGCGAATATCACCAAGAGCTTCCGGTTGGCGTGCAATGGCTTCCATTGCTTTGCCCCCGATAGAACCTACGCCAATACCTGCACCGATAGCTGCTAATCCCATACCTATTGCTGCGATTGAACCTGTCATGTTAAGTAGTATTTATTGAGTTAATTAATTTAGCTTATTAATTTTTAGTTTATTGCCTTATAAGGTTATTAGCTCACTTCATTTGGTTTTTAAACCCTTATAAACCAATAAGCTTATAAGCTTTTTTGTTTGGGTTTTATAACCTTATAAACGAATACGCTTATAAGCTTTTTTATTTAATGTTTTTCATCATGATGTGCTACTTCTGTTGCAGCTCCGATATAGGAAGCCACCAGAAGCGTGAATACATATGCCTGGATAAATGCCACCAATAATTCGATCGCCATGATGAACATGGTCAGGGGAATAGACACAATGGCTCCACCCACAACACCCGCCATACTGGTTCCCAGTTTACCAAAGATGAAGATGAGGCCAACGAAAGAGAGGACCACAATGTGACCCGCAGTAATGTTGGCAAAAAGACGCAGCATCAAGGTGAAAGGTTTGATGAACATCCCAAGAATTTCTACCGGTGTCAGGATGATGATCTTGATGATCGCCGGTACTCCGGGCATCCACAACATATGACTCCAGTAATGTTTGTTTCCATTAATGGTTACCACAACGAAAGCGATTAACGCAAGCACAGCGGTAACAGCAAGATTTCCTGTTACATTACTTCCTCCAAAGATGGGGATCTGACCAAAAAGGTTAAGCCCAAGAATGAAAAAGAAAAAAGAGAGTAACAGGGGAAGGAATTTTTCCCAATGTTTTCCGAGGAATGGTTTGGCTACTTCATCCTGGATGAATATAAAGATGGGCTCTATAAAAGACTGTAGTCCTTTTGGGGCCATCGTTGCTCTGTTTTTATATGCCCGTGCGATCCCAAAAAACGCCCACGCTAACAGCGCAGTGATGAGAAACATCGAAACGACGTTTTTGGAAAGCGAAAAATCATAAAAGGAAGTCAGTCCCCCACCAAACAGACCACCATCTGCAGTACTCTGATTATCGAGTTTATAATGTTTGCCCTCATAACATACGTATGAGTTCATAGCTTTTTTACCGTCGATGATGATGTTTTCATGTATATATCCTTCGATGGTTACTTCGCCTGATGGAAAGGATTCATCCTGCACACGTTTTACCTGTCCTGCATCCAGGACGTATTGATTATAGGCTTTGTGACCTTCGCCGTGGCCATAAGTTGCAAAGTCAAATCGGCTTGAAGAAAACACATCCCAGCCATGACCTTTTGCATAGAGGATACAGGGTAATGGGAAATTGAAGGAACCTATGCTATATACGTTCGCATCGGAAATGTGATGGAACGCTGTTGAGGTGGCATCATATTCTTCTTCGATCACATCGTGATGAAAGTGGCAGGAATGTGCGTGGGTGGTGTCAGCATGTTCGTCATGGCCCAAATTGGCATGGGTAGAATCCGTGACGTGTTCTGCAGGCTGTTCGGAAAGTTGTTCTTCTGTATGTTGAGCGGTCAGTGATACCGGAAAAGCAACGATCAGGCAAATGACCGGGAGCAGGGTAAAACTGACTAAAAACCTTTGTAAATCCTTCATTCTTAGAGGCATTCCTTCAAATCAGGCGCAAAAGTACAAAGAAAGGCGCTTGCAACCTATATAGGTTTCAAACTTTTTAGTGTGCATTATACAAGTAAATAGCTTAAAAGCATTCGGCCGAAAGTGACATAAAAAATAATCCAAAACCTGAAAATTTTCAGAATTAAATACCAGTTATTGCTCCAGTTACCAAATATTCACGGGATTTAAAATTTATCCGGCTATTCCAGGGCTTTAGCACTTATCAGGTAACCTATTTTGTAGTGCATTTTCTCTCACGCCTTCACTTTTTACCCCATGGGATTATTGAATACAGGTTTTATCAATTTCATTGAAGTAGTCGGTTTGATCTCCTTCAGTATCTCCGGTGTGATAGCAGCTTTGGATAAAAAACTGGACATGACGATCACGAATGTCCTCATCTGGAGAATCTGGAACAAGGTAGTTTCTTACAGATGATCTTCCCCTTGATCATAAATTATCTCGCGTACGCAATCGCCCGTTTCTCCCTGATCACCGTCACTTTCACCTGTCCGGGATATTGCATCTCATTTTGGATCTTTTGTGAGATCATAAAAGAGAGATCATCGACAGACTCATCAGATACTTTTTCGGACTCAACGATAACACGAAGTTCGCGTCCAGCCTGCAGCGCATATGCTTTTTGTACACCTTCGAATGCCATGGCGAGATCTTCGAGATCACCAATCCGTTTGAGGTAACTTTCCAGGATCTCACGACGTGCACCCGGGCGAGCACCGCTTATGGCATCACAAGCCTGAACGATTGGAGAAATGATGTTAGTCATTTCGATTTCATCGTGGTGAGCACCTACTGCGTTACATACATCGGGGATTTCGCCGTGTTTTTCACAGATCTGCATTCCGAGGATCGCGTGTGAGAGTTCTGATTCTTCTTCTGATACTTTACCAATGTCATGAAGAAGGCCGGCGCGTTTTGCAATTTTTACCTGTTTTGGATTCAGGCCTAACTCTGCCGCCATGACGCCGCAGAGGGTGGCAGTTTCGATACTGTGTTTTAATAAGTTCTGTCCGTAAGAAGACCTGAAACGCATACGGCCTACCATCTTGACAAGGTAAGGTTGTAATCCATGAATGTCGAGGTCAATTACTGTACGTTCTCCGATTTCGACGATCTGCTCGTCCATTTGCTTTTTAACCTTGGCTACAACTTCTTCGATACGTGCCGGGTGGATACGACCATCTGCCACCAAACGTTTGAGTGCAATACGGCAGATCTCACGTCGGATTGGATCAAAACTTGAAATTACAATCGCCTCCGGTGTATCATCTACGACAATTTCTGCTCCCGTAGCAGCTTCCAATGCGCGGATATTTCTTCCTTCACGACCGATGATCTGGCCTTTGATGTCATCGGATTCAAGATTGAATACCGAGACTGTATTTTCAATCGTGTATTCAGCGCACATCCGCTGGATCGTCTGGATGACAATTTTCTTGGCTTCTTTTGCAGCATTTGCTTTGGCATATGCGACAGCTTCTTTTTCAACTGCCATAGCCTGTGCTTCCGCTTTTGAGCGAATCGCATCGATCAACTGGTCTCTGGCCTGTGATTCGGTGAGACGTGCTATCGTCTCAAGTTCCTTGATGATTTTCTCTGTGGACTGATCAAGCTCTTCTTTACGCTTGGT
>JBBREG010000005.1:0-41011 GCA_038203125.1 Chitinophagales bacterium | reverse complement strand
ATGATACCTGCTACCCCATCTCCAAAACTGATCACCACACTTGTTTTGCCTTCGTTAGATAGTCTTTCGACAATTACTTCTGCTTCTTTTGCGACGGGCTGATGTTCGCGGATATAATCAAGTTTTCCAATAAAGATCGTTTCATCTTCGCATACGAGGCACTCAGCCTGTGCACCCTTGCCCATGATGCTTTGGAATTTATGCGCTTCATGGGGTGTAAATCCTTCTTTGCGGCTTGCTACCACGATAGCTTCTGCTAATGGATGCTCGGAAAATAATTCTGCTCCTGCAGCACAGGCAAGTAATTCTTCTTTATCCTTCACATTGAGGGGAATGATGTCAGAAACGATTGGCTTGCCAAATGTAATCGTTCGGGTTTTGTCAATAGCGACAGCGCGGATCCTGGCCATGGTCTCGATGTATTTTCCCCCTTTCACCAAAGCACCTTTTGAAGATGCATTACCAATAGCAGCATAAATCGCCACAGGTGTGGAAATCACTAATGCACAGGGACACGCGATCACTAACAAAGTAATAGCCTGCAATAACCAATGATTGGAATCCGCATTAAGAACCACAACCGGAATAACATAAACACCTATGGCCAGCAGAATAATGATCGGCGTATATACTTTGGAAAATTTCTGGATAAACTTCTGTGTTTCTGATTTATTTGCCTGTGCTTCAAATGTGAGCCGCACGATTTGAGAGAAGGTGGTGTCTTTGGAAAGCCGGGTGGTCTCTATCTCGAGATACCCATGTTTGTTTAAGGTGCCTGCAAAAACAAAATCACCTTCATGTTTATCTTTTGGGATGGGTTCACCAGTGATGGCTGCTTCATCAACTGCAGTTTCACCTTTGGTAATCTTTCCGTCCAGTGGGATCATGTCACCGGGTTTCACTGTAATGACTTCACCTATCTGCACTTTGTCAATAATCATTTCATCACCATTTTTCAGGATGGCAACTTTAGGGGATTTATTAACAAGGTCATTCAATGCCGTTTTGCTGTTGATGATCCCGATCTCTTCGAGTCGTTCACTCAATACATAGAGCACGATGACAACGGCGGCTTCCGGATATTCACCCAAATAAAAAGCTGCCACCACGGCAATGGTCATTAATAACGTGATACTGCTAAACTTAACTTTGAGCAATGCCTGCAATCCCTGCCATAGTACCTGGTGGCCAATCAGCAGGATAAAAAGTCCAAATACAAATGGCGCATATGGCATGGGAATGTTGATGCGCATAATAGAGAGAATCTCAAGCACCAGCACAATGGTGACAGCGGCCAGAAGGAAAAGAAATTTTCTATCCCGGAAGGGCAATGTCATCGCAAATTATTTAGTTCTGCTTTACGTACATGTTGCAAGTTACGGGATACCTGCGAGGAGGGATTGTATTTTTGATTTTGGAATTGATTTTGGATTGATCCACTTTCACTTCGGCTCCGATCAGTGAAGGAATTCTCACACAGTGACCCAGAGATCGCAGAGAGATATTTTTCTTACTTTCTTACGCTCTTACGCTCTCACTTTCTCACACTCACGTCTCACGTTCACGTTCTCACGTCTCACGTTCTCACGCTCACACTCACAACTCACCATAAAACTTCTTACATTTAGCTATATGAAAACCATCTGCACCCTTCTTTTTCTTTGCCTGGGATATTATGTACAGGCTCAGGTTATCCAAAAGCCCATTATCTGTGGCAATGAGATCTTGTCTAACATGATGCGGGAGCATTATCCAGAGTGGAAACGGGCCATAGACCAGACCTTTGAGGAGGCGAAATTAAAGCCTGCGGTTCGAAGCGAGGAGCCGTTAACCATTAAAGTTGTAATTCATGTGGTATGGAATCAACCGGAAGAAAACCTGCATGACAGCATCATCTATGACCAGGTGGACGCGCTTAATGAAGATTACAACAGGCTAAATGCTGATACTGTTAACCTGCGGGAAATTTTTCAAAATGAAGCTGGTAACGCAAATATCCATTTTGACGTTGCTGCCATCGTTCGGGTGCACACAAGTGAACTGTTTTCCGTTGATCTCTTGGGCGGCAGTTTACTACCTGAAGTAAAACACGTTGCAGACGGGGGCAGTGATGCCTGGGATCCGGAAGCGTATCTAAATATCTGGATTTGCAAAATCCAGCCACTTGAAATATTCGGTGTGGAAATAGGCCAGATATTAGGCTTTGCTTTTCCGCCTACTGGTCTTGAGCATTGGCCGGAAGGTGTGGCAGCGCCGACACCTCAGGAGGATGGTGTAGCTCTTGATTATAGGATCATCGGACGAAACAATCCAAATTTTATTACACGCCCTGATGGCACCGGTGAGCAGTTAGTCGTACGTGGCCGTTCCGCTACGCATGAAGTGGGTCATTACCTTGGCTTACGTCATATCTGGGGTGATGGCGGAACTTTGGGTCCCAACGATTGTCTGCAAAGTGATGGGATTGAAGACACCCCATTTGCAGATTCCCAATCAGCGTTTGATTGTGATAAAACAAAAAACAGTTGTTCTCAGGTAGAGTTACATTACCAGGAAAACGTGCCCGATATG
Organism: Chitinophagales bacterium; assembly: GCA_038203125.1. Taxonomy (GTDB): domain Bacteria; phylum Bacteroidota; class Bacteroidia; order Chitinophagales; family Saprospiraceae; genus Opimibacter. The sequence continues at coordinate 38,440 of JBBREG010000005.1, read as the reverse complement.
GTCGAAAACTATATGGACTATGCGAGTGAAGATTGTATGAACATGTTTACCAATGGTCAGGCTTCACTGATGAGAAATGTATTGACAGGTCCCAGAAGTGGATTACTTGAAAAAGTATCTGCCACCAAACCCGTACTCGCGTCTTTTGAGTTGAATATTTCTCCCAATCCGGTGAATAATGTATTCCGGATCTCATTAGAAAATGTTCCTGCACAGGATGTGAAAATTACCCTGTACAATGTGCATGGTAAAGTAACCTCTGTCAGTATAAAAAAAGCGGATGTTGCTACGCTGACGGAGATACCCATCAATGTCAATGGGTTTGCACCGGGTCTATATTTTCTGGAGATGAAGACAGGGTATAAAATTGGTGTGGGCAAGGTGATGATCCAGTAGGATTTCTAAGGGTCCACTTATTGATCCTTCCATGATTCGGAATATGTATGCCAGTGGTATTTTTCACCAAAGGCTATGTAGTTATCATTTCAGGAAATAACATCTTCCCGATCTTTCTACTCGCGAGTTTTCACATGTTCATCCCATTGTGCGTTGACGACCTCTGCGTCACGTTTTATATATTGGAGAAAATCATTTGCATCACCTAGGTCAGGATCTTTCGTGACGAGATAATATGGCTGATTGGGTGTGAGTTTGCGTTTCAGCTGGATGCCGAAGCTTTCAAATTTTTTCATCCAGCTGTTGATATCTACCTCTGGTTTTAACTGGACAATTACATCTGTCATGAGGGGGCCGGGGATATCAATAGGACGGATCTCTGTGGCTGTCCATTGGCCTTCCAATACCAGGCGGCTTATTTTTTCAAAAACGTTTTCCAGCTCTGCAGATGTCCGCGATTGGATCCGGATGGTACGAAGTCCTTTCTGATGAAAGTATGAAAGTGAGGCAGAAGGCAGGTCGGGAATTTCAGGTTGTTTGCCTAGTTCAGGTGTCCACCAGTTTTCAGGTTCGATGAGTTCCAGGATTTCTGCGACGCCTTCCTGATCGAGTTGAGCCTGGTACCAGCCGGGTGTAACTGTCAGGTTAGACTTTGACTGGATGAGACCTGAATGATCTGACAGCAGATAAAACGTGTAGACAGGGCATTCACCAAAACATGGACCCCGGTCATATTTCAACACAAATGGATACGCTGTTGCAGTTTCTGATGGATCAGATGCTTTTTGCTTCATGGAAGAACAGGCGATTGATATTGTACCCATACAAATCAACAATACAGAAATATTATACATCGGGACCACAGATTTTTAAGATGGTTATGATTTACACTTCGACTCAGTGACCGGCAATTCAAGTAAAGAGGTCGCGCAAAGACGCGAAGTTCGCAAAGAAATCTCATGCAGAGATGCAGTGACGCCGAGATACTCTCTTACTCTCTTGCTCTCTTACTCTCCTACTCTCTTACCCGGTCCCTGAGCCTGCACAAGGATGAGCGTCAGGTGTCGAAGTGCTCACGGTTCTCACGCTCTCCTAGTACACCGATATTTTCCTCGAGCACCTCTGTTCCCCATCACTGATCCGTACGATATAGATCCCGGGTACCACATTATCAAGATCGAGATGATAACTTTGATATCCATTATATTCTTTTGTTGTGATCAATCGACCCTCGAGAGAAAAAACCTCAAGCGTAAAATCGGGTGAATACCCCATCGAATTGTAGATGATGTATTGACCAGAAAAACGATCGTAGACCCATTGCAAATTGTCATGCCAGGATGTAAATGAGGAAATGGTTTCCTGGCATGCACCTTCTATCGGGAGGTCCGAATAAAAGAGATCAACGGATGCCTGCATAAATTGAGCTTGCTCCGGAGTAAAAAATGCAAGGCAACGGTCATCTGTCTGATCCATAAAATTGTGATACATGTTGGATACATCACATGAGATCTGTGTCCCGGAAGGACACCCAAAATAGGGTGAACCTGACAAGGGGGTATCGTCAATGCCATCATCATCATTGCATCCCGATGTTCCTGCTCCCCAGATGTGTCTGAGTCCCAGGTAATGTCCCATCTCATGCGTCAACGTATGACCGTCCTTAAATTTTGAATTATACGAAGCGACACCCAGCGATCCGAAGTATCTGAAATCGATCAGGATGCCTGTCTCTTCATGAAAAGGCGCCATGCCGGGAAATGATGAGGTCCCAAGTATACCCGGATGGACCTCTGCAATCCATATATTGATATATCGTGTCGGATCCCAGAGATCAGTACCACCAAATTGTGTGTAGTACACTGAAATTCTTCCCTGATCGTTTGTTTCCAGGCCAATGTTGGGGATGGGTGTTAATCTGTACACAATGCCGGTGGTGGGATTTCCCTGAGGATCTGTACTGGCGAGACAAAATTGAATCCCCGTATCGGCAATGCGTGATTGAAATTCTTCCGGCACCTTGTGGATATTTTCCCCCTTGCCTGCGAAATCTGCATTGAGTATATCAATCTGATGCAGGATCTGTGCTGTGGAAATATCAGGTGATTGCTTTGGCGTCACTACATGTATTACAACAGGCAGGTATGAATCTGAGCGGGGCATGATACCAGATCCGATGCGGTTTTTAACCTGCTGTACGATTTGATCATAATGTATTTGTTGACCTGGTTTTGTAGTGGGATCCTGTGAATGACACCATAGTGTTTGAGCTTCCAGTGTAGTGGAATACAAACAACAAAGGATGCATAGGTATTTCAGAATCATGAATAAGATAAAAATAGGTGATTTGTGGGTGCCACGTCAGAAACCTTGCAGCGCAGTGCCTCGCCGGTACGGAAACTTAAGAAAATCAAACGATCCCGGTTTCACACCCAGATGGAACGTATACGTCCCCCGGGTAGGTTGAAAACTAAACGCAAGTTCCCAGCAGTGGAGATTCCGGGAGATCCCGAGATCAGGATAGGTAAGTTGTTTTGATTGAAAATCGTAGCCGATGTTCCCAAAATTGATAGACCAATTGGGTGTGATGCGCATGCTACCCACCATATTTATGGTATGAGCATTCACCCGGGTCGTGTCTTTTCCATTAAGACCTAACCTGACAAAAGAGTATTCGTGATTGATCGAGAAACTATTGAGCAGGTCCAAAAATTTATCCTCCGTGGTGGGTAATGCTTTGGAGCGTGTTTTGGGCGTGTCCCGTTCTTCAATCAGTTGATCTCTTGTCTTTCCATTAAATAATCCCATGACCTGGGCAAATGTGATAGAAGAAGAAAAGCGGATACGGAGATTATCGAAGCGAAGTGGTTTCTTATGGGATTCAAAATATAAAGTGTCCTGTAACCTTCCTTTTTCATTCAGGCCATAGAATGAATATGTTGCTCCAACTGAAACTGTGGTTATGCCTTTAAATAACCGGGTATTTCCACTAATGTTGAGGGGACTCCATTTAAACTTTTCAGCGGCAAAATTGAAATTTCCATTGGCTGAAATATTATCAAACAACTTCAATTTTTTCTCGGTGCTATCCCGCTTACTAAAATATTTTGCTTCAAAAATATTATTGAAGCCATAATTGAAATTCGCCTGTTCCTGGTCAGTCGGCCGAACGGAGAATAATAAATTTTCAAAACGGCTTAGTCTTCGAAGTGAATCATCAAGGACAGAATACTTTGTGGACTCAAAATATTTATCAGGAGCTGATGGCGAATACGAAAAACCAAAGCTTGGTTTTATCACGTGCCGGATTCCCCGCAACCAGCCTTTTTTAAACTGGATGGTTCCGAAAATCTGGGTATTCATAGTGATACTCGAATTAAACGTTCGGAAGGCACGGAGTTTTTCTGCCAGGAGCGGATCTATTTTACCATAACTCAATGTATCATCAACGATATAATATCCGGTTCCATCCGGATAATACACGGTATCCGGACGAATAAATTCCTGGCTTGAGGAGTCAAACCTGAATTCATAATCCCGGGTCTTAAAAAACCATGTTTCACCATAATCGATAGAAGGTGTGACATTGAAATATTTAAGCACATTAAAATTGACATTGGCATTGGCCTTATGCTGAGCACCATACTGCGAATTATTCCAGGTCTCAGCATCGAATAAGGTTGTATCTGTGCCCACTAATTGTGCCCTGGCTAATCCGGTATACTGGAATGCAATTTTTTCGTACCACTGATCCTGTCCGGGTTTGTCCTTGATTTTAAATGGATAGATCCTGTTCAACCTGAAATTGAATTCAGGTGCATTGATTGTAACAATGTGAGTTCGTGTATTCTGACTATGATTCAGACCCGCAGTAAATGAATAGGGCTTACCGGGAAATGTGCGGCTATAATTAAAATTCGAATTATACGAATTGGTCAGCGCACTCTGGGCATCATTAAAGTTGAGTGATTCATAATCATTACTCTGGATATTGATGCTACCTCCAATCGTCTGGTAGGGATGTGCTTTGGGATCCTGGTTATGTGAAACCCGAATCGAAAATGATTTTTCTTTAGTCTCCCGATAATCACCGGCAGGTTCTGAGATCAAACTTGAATACCTTAGATCAACACTTCCGCGAAATTTATATTTTTTGATATAATTCGTATTAACCCCGAGGCCCCATGACCCATTAAAATAGAGATCACCCGTCAGACGCACATCCGCCCAGTCTTTGTGCGGAAAATAGTATCCAAAATCTTTAATACCATAACCCCTGTTGGGAGATTTTTCAAAATCACGCGGAAATATTACGCCCGCCTGTCTCGATTCGGGTACGGGATAAAATCCAAAGGGCAACCATAAGGGGGTAGGAACGCCAAATAATTCGAGGTGAGAAGCGCCGACCACGGCAAGCTTATCCGGAATGGTTTTCACTTTTCTCGCACGGATGCCGTAATGTGGATGTTCAGCATCACAACTTGAGATTAAGGCTGCCTCATTATACAAGACCGCATCTTTATTATCCGGAGTTGCATTAGCGGCAACATATTTTGTCTTTTCACCACGGATCAGAAGATCTCCTTCTTCCAGTAAGACATTATAAATAAAACCTTTGCGGCTTTTGAAATTATACCGCATCCGCTCGGCATTGATCGTCTCTTCGCCAACTTTAAAAACAGGTTTACCGGCCAATTTGCCCAAACTATCCAGCCTGCCTTCAGCCGTAGCCATGCTACTATCAAGATCGACTACGATATAGTCTGCTGTGATATGTAAATCCTTGTATTTGACAAAGGCCTTTCCAAAAAGGTAAACCCGGCGTGTCGCATTATCAAGGTAGTTGGAATCCGCCGATCCATATTCCACTTCAGCATCAATACTGTCTGGTGACATCGTGATGATTATGTCCTTCCTGGGTCTCAAAGAATCAAAAGTGGTGGAGTCCATCCAGACTGAATCCGGTACGATGGAGATATTGATCGGATTTTGTGCCCGGATCATCCCTGCTATGACAAGGAGTATAAAAAGTGATATGTAGCGGGTCAGACGCAATCGGTTGGTTGGATGCCGGATTTATAAAATATGGTCAGATGGCAGATCGTTGAAGAATATGGTGCCCGGGTACCCCTTCCAGGAGCTGTCATAAGTCCTCAAATATTTATACAAACTGTATTGGTACATTTACTTACATATTATTACTTTTGCTAATGCAATCTACACATTCAAAGGTATGAAAGTTTGTTACCGTTCTAAAACGTTGAATCTTCAACTCCTGCCAACCCTGGCAATCGTTTTAACCATTATTTTAGGTTTGGCCGGCACATCGGATGCCCAGCAAACGTATAAAGTACGGAAAGTAGTACTGGATGCCGGGCACGGTGGGAAAGATCCCGGATGCCACGGAACCTCAACAAAAGAAAAGGAAATCGCCCTGACGATCACCCTCGAGCTGGGCAAAAAGATTGAGGCAGCCTTCCCCGATGTGGATGTGATCTATACCCGCGAAAAGGATGTCTTCATCGCACTAAACGAACGTGCGGCAATCGCCAATCGGAATAAAGCAGACCTTTTTATATCGATCCATTGCAATTATATAGGTGCTCGTAACCGGGCTACCGGCACAGAAACGTTTGTATTGGGTCTCCACCGGGCCGAGGATAACCTCGATGTCGCCAAGCGTGAAAACGCATCCATCCTGCTGGAAGACAACTTTGAAAAAACCTATGACGGCTTTGATCCGTATAGTGTAGAAGGCCATATTATCCTGTCAATGTTCCAGAATGCCCATCTCCAACAGAGCATTGTGTTGGCAAATAGTGTAGAAAGTGCTTTCAAAAAATTGTCTCATCTCCCAAGCCGGGGTGTGAAACAGGCTGGTTTCCTGGTGCTCCGTGAGACGACTATGCCAAGTATTCTGATTGAAACGGGTTTTCTTAGTACAGATGCTGATGAAAACTACCTGATGAAGTATGAGAATCAAGTCAAGGTAGCAGATGCCATCTTTAAGGCATTCGGTAATTATAAGCGTGATGTGGAATACCAGCAGAAGGAACTCGCAGATATAGCAAAAGAATCTGAAGTCAGGGAAACAGCGGATGTCAAATCTGCACCTAAAACAGAATCTAAGACCGTTACTTCCCCGGTAGTATCAAAAAAGACAGTTGCTATCGAAAAGAAAGAAACTGAAAAGCCATCTTCACCTGGCGCAACCAACTCAAAAGTGGAATACCGTATCCAGGTTGCCGCTTCCTCCATGCCCAATATAGATGCCCGATATTCTGTACTTACAGACCTGGAAGTGATCCGTGAAGGAGACTTATACAAATTTATCGTTGGGCATTTCAGTACCTATGAAGCAGCCAGACCACGCCTGGAAGCACTTAGAACCAATGGGTTTAGCGGGTGCTTCATTGTCATGTATACGGATGGGCAGCGGGTAAAAGCCTGATCCGGTTCAATTTTTTAGTCCTCTTTACTGCCGTAGATTAACTTTGTGGCCTTCCTGATGTTTTGTCTGGACATCAGGAGGTAAATCAGTTATATTCTGTGCTTTGGGTGCTTTTTCCACAAAATGTTCGTATGAAAATATCAAATGAGTTTAAGATTGGATTGATGGCCATCGTCGTGATTGCCCTGAGTATATGGGGATATATGTTTTTGAAAGGGCGAAATGTATTAAACGCCGCAAATGAATATTTTGTACGATTCGATAATATCGATGCAATTGCGACTTCTTCACCAGTATTTATTCTTGGTTACAAGGTAGGTACGGTTTCCGCCATTAACCTGGAAGAAGACCTCAACAGCATCGTCATTACACTTACACTTGACAAGGAACTCAGAATACCAAAAGATGCGGAAGCACTCATTTTCAGTACCAGTATTATGGGCGGTAAGGCGATTGATCTGAAGGTTAGCGGAGCATGTTCAGGAGCTCAGTGTGCAGAACCTGGAAGTTTTATCAAGGGTCGTGTGAAAGGTATGTTTGACAGTCTGCTGGATAAAGGTGAAGATGGTACGCTGGCGAAAGTGAAAGAAAGTATTGGGGATATTCTAAAGACGATGAGTGACTCGCTCACGTCAGATAGTTCTAATAATGCATTGGCAAAAACCTTTAATAACCTTTCCGGTCTTATTGAAAATCTGGAATCTGTAACAGGTTCGCTGGACAAATCTATGTCGGTGTATGATCGTTCGTTGACTGCATCATTGAAAAATGTAGAAGCTATCACAGGCGCTATTGCGCGCAATCAGGATAAGATTGCATCTTCGATTCAAAACCTGGAAAGCATTACAGCGCAGCTTGAAAAAGCTAAGCTGGGTGAAACCACTGCGAATATTAATAAACTTGTTACGGATGCGCAGGTTACCGTTCAGGGCCTAAATAAAAGTGTAGCGGAATCGCAGAAAGCTTTCACCAACCTGGCTGATGTGATGCAGAATGTGGAAGATGGAAAAGGTACACTGGGCAAACTTATCAAAGATGAACGTCTGTATGATCGTGCATTGGCTACCACCAAAAATCTGGAACTCCTGCTCCAGGATTTCCGCCTCAATCCGAAACGATATGTGAATGTATCGGTCTTTGGAAAAAAACAAACTGATTATGAGGTACCTGAGAATGATCCGGCTTTGCAGGTAGAGCCTGTGAAGGAGGAGTGAGAATAAGGTAGGCCTTCGGATTTTGGATTTTGGATTTTGGATTATACTGTCAACTGAATTCGAGATTACATAATACTATTCTACTTCTCCCCGAATTCAAATCCATAAAAAATACTGGCCTGGAAGACGCGGTTTTTACGCTCGCCTGTACCACCCAGGTTTTGACCATTTATGTCTGTGAATGTAATATCAACTGCCTGGATGAGTCCATGGGAATAACGCAGATCCAATCCAAATTGGTCTGAAATTATGAATGAGGCACCTGCATTGATCGCCAGATCCACATCCCGGATTCCAAAATTCTCATGAGATTTTACTTCATTAAAAAATATTGTTGAGCGAACAAGCTTAGACATTTCCGGGCCTGCCATGATGGTGAAGCGATCACTAAATTTAAATCCGAACATCAAGGGCATGGACAGGTATTCAAATTTGAATCCGAGTGTAATTGGATTGACAACTAATTTATCCAGGTCAGAACCTTTGACATTATAAAGTATTTCAGGCTGGATAAAAAAATTGCTGCCAATTCCGAAATGTGCGAATATCCCTGCATGCCAGAGGAGGGCAGCGTTATTCTTTTCGTAATCCAGGAATGCGAGATTTGGGCCTGCTTTCACACCAACTACATGTTGACTGAATAATGAAGCGATTCCAAAAAAGAAAAAACAGGAGAACAAGATCAGGCTTTTCACAATGGCGGTTTGTTAAGGTTTGATAGATGACAAACGTAGAAGTCTAAAGTTACTTGTTTATACTGGAAAGGAGGATGGTTTGAAATATCCAATTATCAAATCATATGAACCGAATACCATTTGGGCAGACACTTTTATCAAGGCATTAAAAATTCTAATGCTGCGGAGAATATGTTTGATCCAAAATACGCATGGTAATGTTCAAATCTATTTCACTTCTGCTGATTCTATTAAGTTGTAATCTTATATACAGCCAAAAAATTGGTCTGCTCACTAACGATCCACGGGCACCTGTACACATTGCCAGCTCGGGCCAGGTGAATGTCGATGGTGGCTTGCTTCTGTTAGGCGATCGGGTAGCAGCAAGTATGCAACTTGACTTTGATCTGCTCCAATCGATGATAGGTATGAATCCGCTTCCCATGCGGATACAACCCTTTGGGGGCTTTCTGGGCGTTAATACGCTTACTCCGGATGCACCCTTCCATGTTGCATCGAGTGGTCAGGTAAATGTGAATGGAGGCCTCATGCTATTGGGCGATAGAGGAAATGCTCATATGGAGATGGACTTTGATCTGATTCAGGCTAAATTCGCTAGCGGAACATTACCCTTGCGATTGCAACCTGAGGGCGGCAATGTGGGGATTCATACATCTTCACCTCAAGCCGCTTTGCATGTCTATTCGCCCGGGCTGTTCTCTGCAACGAATGGATTATTGATGTTAGGAACACTGCCGGGATTTCACCTGGAAGCAGATTATGATTTGTTGCAGGCAAAAAATGGTGCAAGTACATCCCTGTTACGTATCCAGCCAACTGGTGGAAATCTCAGTGTTGCCAATGGCGATCTATTTGTCAATGCATCCGGCAATATGATTGGTATCATGGATGCTACCCCATCTTATACGTTGGATGTCAATGGGAACATTGGCTTACTCCAATACCTGTATCACAAAGCCGATGATGATACACATCTTCGTTTTCAGAATGACCAGGTTACACTCAATGCCGGAGGCAAACTATTAATTGATTGCTATGAAGGTCTGCTGGATTATATAAAATTGGGTGATGGTTCTCCCATCAATTTGTTTTTTAACGATGCCATGATGGTGAGTGCGGTAGATAAGCAGGTGGCGATTGGCACTGATCATAATGATCCATTAGCCCGACTGCATATTAAAAGCAATGCTGCTGAAAGCGCACTGATCGTACAGGAAGCTACCCGAAAAATCATTGAGGTGAAAGGGGATCATGATATCATCTTTGGTGGCTGGGGCTATCCGGATGACCCTTCCATTCAGTCACGATATCCGATGAATATATGGACTAGCCTAGATCCTCTGGAACGGCCTGCCCTCACTTTGCAAGGTTATACCATTCAGGGTATTGATAATTTCGTTGAAGGAGGCATCCTCAACATCGGAGATTTTGGTGCTCACATGTTACTGGATGAAAATGAAATCCAATGCTACAATAATTTTGATGATGAACCACTTACGTTAGAATTGAATCGTCGCGGTGGTAATGTGATCATTGGCCACAACCAGATATCCCGTGTCGGCATCAATACCATCTTAGAGCCTGAAACAGATCTGCATGTATTTCAATCTTATGGCTCCAGTAATGGCGCAGCTGGTATCAAACTTGAATCCAATGATTTCGAAGAATGGCGCATCGCAATCAATAGCAGCGAACATCTTGAATTTTACTTTAATGGTACGTTGAAGGCTACCCTGTCAAGTGTCAATGGGGGTTGGTCTGCACCTTCAGATAGTACCCTCAAAAAAGATATCACCCCATCAACCCCATTGCTGGAAAAAGTCAACCAGTTACAACCTGTAACCTATCACATGCGTGAACAGGATGCTGAGGATCCCATCATTCATGGTTTTGTGGCACAGGAAGTTCAACAGATCTTCCCAGAGCTTGTCACAGAAGCTAATGGAAAACTGGGTTTACACTATGAGCAATTCTCCGTACTTGCCATTCAATCTATTAAGGAGCTGTCAACAAAAAATCAGCAACTCGAAACACGAATTGCTGATCTTGAAGAAAAACTTTTACGAATGGAGGCTGCGCTTTCCGTTTCTTCAGAAACGGTAAAGAGATAGCATCTCATTAGTTATTCAGGCTTATCCATTGCAGTCTGGTGAGCCGCATTGATGGAAATATTGGTTAAAAGTTTATCTGCCTCTATTTCCTCATCGAGGATTTCTTGCAGGATGTCAGCTTCTTTCATCAGATCCAGAGTTCTTGCGAGGGTGATCATCGAAGTGTACGAGCTGATTTCATAATGCTCTACCTTTTGGCCTGCTGCAATTATTGCTGAATCCAGGGCTGGACCTGCGAATTCTTCCATCAGTTCATCACCCTCTTTGAGGATACCTTCCATGCCTACACATTTTTTAGCACGGATCGTAATGCCTGCACCTTCAAATACACGTTCGACCATGTCAACCTGACCTTGTGTCGCGGCAAGATGATCTTTCAATGCCTTTACCAGGTCAGGTGCTGAGGCTTTCCGGATCATTTTAGGAATAGCTTTAGTTAAAGCCTTTTCTACCCAATAGATGTCCTTCAGGGCATGTTCGAATAATTTTTGTAGTTCTTCATGGCCTTTTTTCATGCTCATTTTCGGAGCTGCAGATCTTTTAGCAGGTGCTCTCCTGGCTGAGGCTTTTTTGGCTGGAGCTTTTTTAGCTGGAGCTTTTTTGGCTGGAGCTTTTTTAGTTGGACTTTTTGAAGTTTTCTTTGAAGCCCCTCGTGAAGCGGATTTCGAAGAAGTTTTTGATGCGGATTTTTTAGCAGCTTTCTTAGCCATGGTTTTTGGTTAATTTGTTATGAAGATTCTTGATTTGATCCAGATCTACATTCAACACATTGCACAAAAAAAGGTTTACTACTGAAAATCTGTAAGGATCCCCAATTTTATAAAATGAAATAGATGCAATCCTATACATTATTTAATGAATTGTGTAATGCATCCGCTTTCAAACATCATCATATTTGCCGCGACATTTTTATTTTACCATTTAAAATCTTTACCTACCATGTCAGAACGTAATCAAAATTCCGGTAACGGCCCAGGCAACAAAACTACAAGCGGGGCAAATGAAACAAACTCCGATCGTACTGGTAACACCAGCAACAAACATGACAACACGGGCGGAACCAAGGGTGATATCAACAGCGGTAACCACTCGGGAAGAGGTGAAGGAAGCGAAAGCCATGGCAGCAATACAGGTCAGCGTGTTGGGAAAGAAAACCAGGGTAATCAAACAGGTGGTCAGAACCAAAACACCAATCGTGGTAACACAACCATGACTTCTGACGAGGATCGGGATGATCCTCAAGCGTATCAGGAAGAGGAAGGGACAGAACAAGATGAAGAAGGTATGTATGATGATGAGGGTGATGATGAGTCCATGGAAGAAGAATAAACAATATAACCCCACTCAATCTAGCCGAAGCTGATGTATGTCAGCTTCGGTTTTTTATGTCTGATGATGGTTTCGTTTTAATGGAACATATAATTGTTAAAATTTAGCTTCTCCCTATGTTCAAAGAGTGAGTTAGCTTTTTGGATTGCACGATGGCCCACATGACGATGATAAGATTTGACATCATGAAAAGGATGATAAGGATCACTAAAGCTTTGGAATGAAGGTGTAGGTTTTCTGTGAAAAAACTCAGGGTCAGCAGACAAGTTAATACTCCGGTGATCCAAGTTAATAATATACTCGCCAACCGTCGTGTAACTGCCTGTACAGCTTCTTTTTTTATCCTCTCTAACTGGCCAATTTACGCTCGTTTCTATACTACGACTTTGTTGATACATCTGGATAACTGATATCCAAAGGGAAAGAAAAAATGGGATCAATAGCCTAACTCTCTGACATAAAAAAGGCGCGCAAAGACGAAAAGTTCGCTAATAAAATGGACATACTTAGGTTCCCGCAGAACTCCCAGAAATACGCAGAAAAAGATCAGGTAAAAATACAAAGCTCGCAAAGATTCAAATTGTTCCGACATTAATCACATCCGGGCAACATGCAAGAATGGATATTGAAATTAGATCTCTGAGAACTTTAAAAAATAGACGATCCTGTCCTGGTCGTCAGCATCTCCAAAAATTTCATCCCCTTCACTGAATTACCCTTTTTATTGAGTCGCGGACTCCAAACCACTACTGCGTATTGCCCGGGATGAATCGCTACGATTCCACCCCCTATTCCGCTTTTACCGGGCAGTCCTACTTTAAATGTAAATTCTCCGGCTTCATCATAAAATCCGCAGGTCTGCATGATGGCATTAATTCGTTTCGTCATGCTTGACGAGATAACTTGGGATTGGTCTGTTACAAGTTTGCCATGGTTTGCTAAAAACAAAAATGTGGATGTCATTTCCCTGCAGGTCATTTCGATCGAACATTGATGATAATACAAGTCAAGTACCTGATCGATATCATTTTCAATATTACGACTTGCTTTCATCATATTGATGAGGGCTGCATTACGAAATCCAAGGCCCTTTTCTGATAATGCTACAATGGAATTATATTGTATCTCTTGTTGTCCGCAAAGGGTATTTACAAAATCAATTAATACTTGTTTGGGATCAGGATAAAGTGAACACAACATATCACAGATCACGATAGCGCCACTGTTGATGAGTGGGTTTCGTGGTTTACCTTGTTCGTATTCAAGTTGCCATAAGGAGTTGAATGGGTTTCCGGAGGGTTCGACGCCTACTCGTTTCCAGATGTCATCGCCCATCTGCTGAAACGCAAGAGTTAAGGACAAGACTTTCGATATGCTCTGGATGGAGAATTTTGTGTCAAAATCACCAGTGCCAATACCCTGTCCCTGAATTGTACTTAGGTGAACTCCAAATTGATCAGGAGATATTTTTGCCAATTCGGGTATGTAGGCTGCTACCTGTCCATCGTCTGGTAGAGACTTTACTTCATTGCATATTTCATCCAGAATGGTCTGATAGTTCATGAAGGTAAAGGTAGGAAAGCTTGTCAGGACCCTCCATGATTACAAGAAAAATAAAAACACCATGATGCTCTCTGCTACAATACCATCAATGACAAATATTTACCAACTTCCATAAAATGATCGTGATTCGGGATGCAAGTACCATAGTCGGATGGCAGAAAGGAAGCGCATGAACTACTATTAATCCCGATAATTCGTTATTTGATATTCAACGCCCAAGACAAAACTTCTTGTCAGTCCATCGGGTCTCACTTTTCTGACCAAAAGCGGAAAGCCAAGATTCAGACCAATCGCATTTTTTTCACGCAATTTCATTTCAACATATAATGAAGCATTTATTGTAAGACCATCAGAACCTTCAATTGGAATAAAGCCAACGCCTTCTTCGAAATATTCATCCTCGTCAAGATGATAGATGGGCACTAGACCAGCCGTAAGGAGTAATCTGTCATTGAGCTGGAAAGGGTATGCAATACGGGCCATCACATCACCTCTGCGCTGAAAATCAGTTGTTTGTTGAAAAGAGGATAAAATAGAATCCGATGGCCATAACGCCGGATCATATTCATTTTCATTTTGAGTTACAGGCTGCTGGTATGCGAGTACGAACAACCATTTGGAGATACGATACGTAAGACCAGCAATCAGGTCGACCGTTCCCAAAGATGTTTGATAATCCATGGGCAGTGGTTTGTCATCATGTTTCCGCTTTGCATCAGCTAAGGGTAGTTTAATACCAGTAGAAAATGCTAAAAATTGATTGGGCCTGTAGATGATACCGAGGTTTGCATCACCTGCATTTATCACAGTGATGCTATTACCTGTCTTCATTCCAAGACTTACTCTAAAATCGTATCCAAACCTTTCCCCCCAGTATCGGGTGGTACTGAGATATGGATTTAGGGACAGAACATTATGATCACCTACCCCAAGTGCCATCCCGAAATTTCTGATACTTTTTATAGTTGCAGATGAATTCTGTGTGCCCGGACGAAAAACAGGAACAGAACAGATCCCTGCGTCGCTGCATCCCTGTGCAGAAAGATCCGCGCAGAAGCAGAAAACGAAAAGGGCAATCGTGAATAAAGGGATTCTCATAAAGATCTGGGCTTATACACTACAATAATAGTCATCATAACTGACAACAAAAAACCTAAGGCTTCACGTATGATCTAACATTTCGGATTCGAAATATTTTTTAGGAAAAATGAAAAATATGCAAAGGTTAATAATAACAAAGCTTCCCATGATTAATGGGAATTCCCAATCAAAAGGTAACCGGACATCTGCCGGATTTGTCATGGAAAGATGTGAAACGCCTGAATCATTCGTCAGCGTAAAATGATAGTCTTTGGCTGCTTTTGAAATTACATTCCCTGGCTTCAAAACCTCTTCTACTCTACCGGATGCCGGAGTAGGTATAAAAGGGAAGTATGTTTCGGCACAGGCTACTTTAAAGTAAGTGTGATGGGAGATATTTTGATTATAATGAATTTCGTTTACCTCTGTGATGCGGGAGTGATTGAATTCAGATGTGTAAAATGTAATTAGATCTGATTTCAAAGAGTTGATCGGAATTCTGGAGAATGTGCCCTTGATGGTATATATGCCCAGTATGGCAAGGCCTGTAAAAATAGTAAAGGCGATTCGGAATTTTTTCCAGGGATGCATGGGAATGGAACGAAAAATGTGGGATAAAATTTTGGGATGTGTTCTGAAAAATAGAGATAAGGGTATGAAAGTGAAATAGTTATTTCGAAAAATATAGGTCTTGCCGTTGTACAAACGTTTGCGAACGGGTAGGAAGTGGATTGAAGGGGGAAATCAATGGGTTATAATTGAAAGAAAAAAATATGTCGTTGTATGTTTTCAATTTAATACGAACGTGTTTTTGCACACCCTACTTTTACTCCGAAAACAATTTTATCACCTCTAACTTCACTAACCATGGCACACTCCAAAGCCGACCAATTTCCAACAACTCTCTTCAACCAGGCCTCCTGGTGCAAAATCCAGGCACACCCCGCGCGCATCATCATCCTCACCCATTTGATCGAAAAAGGGCCCGCCCCATTTTTCGAGTTCAACCAAAAAATTGCTCTAGCCGGTCCAACCATCTCACAACATATCCGGTATCTATTGAAATACGACATCATCACAATTAATGAAAAATACCCAAAAGCTATCTACGATCTCAACAAAGCCATCTGTGGCCACCTCGCAATACTGTTGACCGAATTACAATCCCAATTCAATAGTTGACCAATGTCGACATAAAAAATCCTCTGATGAGTCCTCACTACCAGGATTCAGTATTACAATTTGTAAACTTGAAGTTTACTATTTGAAAATCAAAAAATCAAAAACCTGTACTGAGCTTGTCGAAGTTCAAAAATCTAAAATCTCGTGCCCGGCATGTTGATGCCTTAGGCGATCGCAAAATCCAAAACTTAAAATCCAAAATTTAATACTTGCTATTGCTTTATCCTTTTCTTTTCCTCCTCGGCCCCCGTCTGACGCTCCCGTTTCCCCTTCATTTTCTGATTACCAAAATTCTGGGTAAAGCTCATCTTAAAAGTTGGTTGCTGAAACAACAGGTACGCCCTAAAAAACTGATTGAGCTGTGGCAAATCCGATTCGCCAGAATATCTCAATGTATGAAACACATCATCATAACCCACACGTACGGTCGTTTGATCTCCAAATTTTTTCTGCAATCCTGCATTCAACACACCCGCAGGATCCATTTTTACCACACCAAATAATCCGCCAGTACCGTAGAAACCAGAGAGCTCAAATGTGAAATTCGCCGGAAGTGTAAATGTCTGAGAGGAATACATTCCTACTCCACCCGCCTCGAAGGTAGACAACTCATTTCCGAAATATTTTTTAGCCTGCGTAAACCCTCCGATGATGTTATAATACATATTCCACCATTTTACCGGTGAAACAGGAATTGACAACGTCAGGCTGATATTTTTACTTCCAACAAGATTTTCAGCAAAGATCAATTCTTTGTTCGTCCCTTCAATTACAGTACTTTGAAAATTAGCAATCGTGCTGTCTTCAATGCTATACTCCAGATTTGCAATGATCGTCTTCCATCGATAGCCCGCACCAAATTTATGTGCTATCGCTGGCTGCAATGCCGGATTTCCAGAAAAGAACGTAGATGGATCCAGGAAGATGACAAATGGTGCCATGTCATTAAAGGTCGGACGTGTTATACGTTTTGTATAGGAGAGATTTAAAGAATTATTTGCATTAAATTCTTTCGACAAAAACACACTTGGAAAAAATGCACCAAATTTTCTGTCAACGATATTAGGCTCCTCCAATGATCCCAAATTTGAACTGGTATATTCATACCGCACACCAGCTTTGACAGTATACCCTTTCCCAAAAGGTGTTTCCATTGTTCCATACGCTGCCAGGATTTCTTCATTTAGATCATACTTCGCTGTAAGATCCGGATCCGATACCCAGGTCTGACCCACCAGATTTTCAACCCCCACATCATTCGTGAAATGCGAAGACGATCCTTTAACACCGGTCTCTATTTTTATTTTTTTTCCAAGAGCTGTTGTATAATCTATTTTTCCAACTTTGACATTAATCGGTGTCAACTTGCTGGCACGTGTAAAATTTTCAAATAAAAAATTACCCTCACCATCCCGATACTCATTTTCATAGGTAGTCGGATTATTATCCTTATACCATAGCATGTCAACATCCATCGTCAATCTGCGGCCTTCAGAAAAGGTGTGCTGCAGATTGATATTACCACCCGCATGTTTCCATTGATTCAATTCAGAATTGCTAATGAGAATGGTCGTATCCAAAACATAATTTCGCGAAATGAGGGATGTATTGGAAGCATTCATCGTCCATTTTGTATCATATGCTGAAGCAAGAATACCAACAACAGTTTTATCCGAAACTTGAAAATCGAGTCCTAAACGTGCATTGTGATTATCTGTATCCGGATCACGGACACTGCGGGTATCCGTTTCTACGATATCTCCGTTCAGCAATATTCGGCGATAAAAAGCAAAAATTTGCTCCTGCGCTTCCTTTGTGTACGTGTAGTCGCCGTATAAGTTCATTTTTCCTTTTCGATAATTAAAATTAGTATTCGCACTGGTCTGAATCCCTTTTCCAAAACCGAGGCTGCCACCAAAGGCACCATTAAATCCTTCATCCAGATTTTTTTTCAGGATAATATTAATATACCCCGCATTCCCTTCGGCATCAAATCCTGCGGGTGGCGTGGTGATGATCTCAATTTTTTCAATATTGTCTGCACTCATGCCTTCCAGCATACTGACGACAGCGTCGGCTGGCATATAATTGATACGACCATTAATCATGACGACTACACCTCCTTTACCACTTAGCGTTAGAGAATTGCTTTGTCGGTTCACAATCACTCCTGGTGATCGCTCTAACACTTCAAGTGCATTAATGCCCGATGATGTGATGCTATTTGCAACATTAACCACCATACGATCAATTTTTTGCTCATAGAGAGGTTTTTTTGCAACCACTTCCACCGCATTCATGAGCACCGCATCCTCTTCCAGAATGACCGTACCAAAATCTTTGGTTTCACCATTTGATCCAAAACTGAATTTTTCAGAAATATTTTCAACCAATCCAGTCATAGCAACTTTGAGCAGATAGTCACCCGGAGAAATATTAGCAATTTCAAAAGAACCATTGTCAGCGGCAACAGCTCCTCTGATGAGTGTACTGTCAAGGGGTGAGAGAAGCAGAACATTGGCATAGGATACAGGCTGATCGTTACTATCCCGGACCTTACCGGTTACTTTGGATTGAGCTTGTAAACAGATAAAAGGTATCAGGATCAATACAGCAACTGACAGATACCGGGAGCAGTAAAACGAATTGGAGACTGAGTTCATCCCGCTAAAGTATACTGAAATACACAAGTTTTTAAAATTTCCGCATTCCTTCGACTAACTGAGTCTATCCGGGGATGGAGTTAACGAGAAATAGTAAACTGAATGAGTACAAATTATTCCGGTCAGGTGCCTTCATTCTTTGACAAATCTAAAAACCCGTTGAGCGCCTGCAGGATTAGAAAGCGTAAGAAAATAGATACCCTGTGGCCAGTCGGAAGAAAGGCGAATAGTCATTTTATCCCTGTCTTCCATATCAGCGTTGGCAGCATACAATTGATAACCATTTGTATTCATGATCGTAATGCCAACAATTTTTTCTGATGAAGAATTTTGGGTGTCAATTATCAGGCTTTCTTTAGCAACGGTGGGATATACCTGTACAGAACTAAATACAACCGGATGATTCGGATCTATTGCACTTACTAAGTCGAGTTCTTCTACCGGAAAGGTCATAAGTCCTCTGCTAAATGTTGCAGCGACCAATTCATTTGTCACCGGATTAAATTCAAGATCATACACTGGCATATGGGGAAAATTCGTACCAACCCGTTCCCACATGGTCCCTGCATCCTGGCTTACATACACACCTCCATCCGTAGCTGCAAACATTACATCATCATTCCACTCAGGAAGGATCATAAAACTATTAACTCCTAACATCGGTATATCATTCCCAAGACCAATCCATGCCGCACCAGCATTATCACTACGGTATATGTAAGGCGTATGATCATTTTCACGATATCCGGTGACCGTCACAAAGACTGTTTGGGGATCAACTGTTGAAGTCGTAATGGAAGTCACAATCCATCCGGGCGTACCATCACTTATATCTATCCAACTATCACCACCATCGGGTGTTGTCCATAACTTACCATCCTGCGTACCTGCATATATCCGATCAGCATCAAGTGCTGACTGTGCTATAGCAGTGATTGCCGGGTACCTGTTACCTAATATAATTTCTCCCCTCGTCAGATCCGGACTGATGGAATGCCACTCCCGTACCGAATCATTCATGTTGATCGTATACACGCTACTAGATCCGCAAAATAATATCCTGGGATCATGTGCACTCATCACAAAAGGCATATCCCAATATCTGGTTCCTTGCAGTCCCTGCGTCAATCGATCTACAGAAGAAAGACTATCTGTGGAATACCAGATGTCACCGTACTGGGTTAAAAAATACATCCACCCTGGCTCATCCGGATCAAACAAAGGCTGGAAACCATCACCTCCGAATATTCGGGGCCAATCATTTATGAAGGTTTTATTTCCACCTGTGGTTCCATTATCCTGTGCTCCTCCATAATATTGATCAGGCATATGTGGATTGAAAGTCGTACGATAAAATTGTGTTGAAACGATGTTTTCAATATCAGCCCAGGGAGCAGATGCATTTATTGGTTGTCGATACGCACCACCATCTGTGGCGAGCAATATATCAGATCCTGCAAATACAAGATCGTGTTTATCTGCATGTACATCATACAGCCACCAGGTAGGTGCAGCTTCAAACCATGACAAGCCACCGTCCAGTGTTCGATACAGGTCGACACCTAATAAAAATATGTCCAGGGGATTATTTGGATTTACTTTCAATACATCGAAGTACCAACCAAAACCACCTAATAATTCGCAGGGCAATCCAAATACGGGATCTGTATTTACTTGTTCCCAGCCAAAACCACCATCAAACGATCGGTATACTGCTTTCAATGATTCCTGATATCCAGAACATTCTCCGTCTTCTATAGTACCGATATAGCTCATGAAGACTGTTCCGTTATTTGTGACT
Organism: Chitinophagales bacterium; assembly: GCA_038203125.1. Classification (GTDB taxonomy): domain Bacteria; phylum Bacteroidota; class Bacteroidia; order Chitinophagales; family Saprospiraceae; genus Opimibacter. The sequence continues at coordinate 17,955 of JBBREG010000005.1, read as the reverse complement.
TCAAGACTGGTGCGTGAATGGGGTGTTTCTGGCAATCCATTTACAAGGTTGATCCATGTAAGACCATAGTCATCACTGCGGTACAATCCTGAGCCGGGACCAGTGGTGTTACTATACTTGCTTGTACGCAGTCGTGTATACCCAGATGCTAACACACGTCCGGGCTGAGTAGGATCTACAGCAATATCGATTACGCCTGTGCTATCATCAATGGTTAGTGTTTTATTCCAGGATTGTCCGCGATCATCAGATCTCCAAAACCCTTTTTCATCGCCTTTGTGTGAAGGAAAACCCATAGACCCTACATAGATTACATCACTGTCAGTTGGGTCAACCAGTACTTTTGATAAAACACCTTTATGATCCAGGCCTGCAAATGCCCACGTCTTACCATTGTCCTCTGACCTAAACACACCGGCACCAATAAAAGGATATCCTGAAATATTCACATCACCTGTGGTGGCATAAACTGTTGTCGGCGTTTGCGGATCGAACGCAATACTTCCGATAGCCAATGATGGCTGATCATCAAACACTGCATTCCATGTAGTACCATTATCTTCGGAGCGATAGATCCCTCCCTGCGCATATCCCAGCAATATGGTTGCATGATCGGTTGGATCCACTGCAATGGCATTCACACGACCCCCAATGTTGCCAGGACCCTGTATGGTCCATGGATGATCGAGGCCTCTTTTCGAGCGTGTTGCTGCAGCATCATGTCGAATCAGCCTGGTCAATCGTTCCTGAAATAGATCCTTCTCAATTATGTATTCAGGATAATTCCGGTCATAAAAAAATAATTCCTGCGGGGTCAGTCCACTTTGCTTTTTGCTCTTTACAAATTCTTTCTGGTCCGTCTTGACAGGAAGAGAGGCTGGTTCTTTTTTATTCATGCAACCAGCCACAAGGGTGACTGTAATGAATAGCATCAGACTGGCACTATAGCGTTGTATGATCATCTGGATCAAAAATAGGGAAAGAGTGGGATGTAATCGGGTTCTTCAGTTGCGTATTGGCTAATGGTTGACAGAACGTAATGCCCCGGAAATCAATTTCGAAATCCCTTCATCCTATTTCTCCCTTCCACACATTTACTTCCGGTGTCAATGAGATATGAAACTTCTCTTCGACTGAAGCGATGATCTCCTGCGCCAGGTTCCATATTTCCACTCCTGTGGCCCCACCTCGATTCACTAATACAAGAGCCTGCTTTTCGTACGAACCTGCATTCCCCATATTTTTTCCTTTCCAGCCTGCCTGTTCAATCAGCCACCCTGCAGGAATTTTTACCGTATCATCACCTGCAGGATAAGATGGCATGGCGGGATGGATGTCAAGTAAATTTTCATAGTGTGTCTTATCAATAATAGGATTTTTGAAAAAACTTCCTGCATTACCGATGACAGCCGGGTCGGGAAGCCTGGACTGCCGGATCTCGATCACCGCATCACTGACATCCCGGATGGTGGGATTTGAAATATTCTTTTCACGCAACATATCCTGTATAGCTCCATACGAAGTAGTAATGATATGATTTTTGGTGAGCTGAAATGTTACACGTGTAATTACATATCTATCACGTGCTTCCCTTTTAAAAATACTGTCACGATATCCAAAACCACAATCCAGTTTTGAAAAACGCACAACTTCACCGTCGCCAATCCGTACCGCTTCAAGTGAATGGAATACACTGTCAAGTTCTACGCCATATGCTCCAATATTTTGTATTGGTGCAGCACCCACAGTGCCAGGAATCAAAGAGAGATTTTCAATTCCACCAAGATCATTCTCTAAAGCAAACATCACAAGGGGATGCCAGACTTCTCCTGCGGCAGCGTGCAACAGGTATCCATCATCACCTTTGTCTTCGATCCGGATCCCTTTAAGTTCAATCTTCAGGACATTTCGTTTTATATCACCGATGGGTAACACATTACTTCCCCCACCAAGGATCAGCGGATTTTCCAAATGTTTAACAGCAAGCCGTAATTCATCGAGATCTTCAATCCGGTAGAGATGCTCACAGGTAGCTTCCACACCAAAGGTGACAAAGGGCTTTAGAAATGCGTTGTTGATGAGTTCCAAGGAATGATCTTCAGGTTGGTAGATTCAATCTTTTAAAATCGTAATCAGGGTTACTAAATTATCGTTCTCGACACCTTATAAACAGACGGCTTTGATTATACATCAAATTGTAGTTTTGCTAATGCACTATAAACACCTTCATCTCTGGCACTGAGTTCCGCATGTGTCCCTTGCTCAATCACTTTCCCATGCTCCAGCACATAAATACAATCTACATTGCGGATGGTCGCAAGTCGATGCGCAATGATGATTGCGGTGCGGCCTTCCAGTAATCTGTCGAGTGCTTCCTGTACTACTTTTTCAGATTCTGCATCAAGTGATGATGTTGCTTCATCTAACAGGAGTATATCCGGATTTCGCAACACAGCACGTGCAATGGCAATTCGCTGTCGTTGTCCGCCACTGAGTTTAATGCCACGCTCCCCTACGATCGTTTCAAATCCGTCTGGAAAAGATCGGATAAATTCATAACTGTTAGAAATTTTAGCTGCATTGAATAATTCCTCTTCAGATGCTTTCGGATTTCCATATAGGATATTCTCCCGTATCGTACCACCAAACAAAAGAACCTCCTGCGGCACCAGGGCAAAAACTGATCTGTATGTTGACAAATCCATTTCGCTTATATCAACACCATCCAACGTAATCTTCCCACTTGACAAAGGATATAATCTCATCAATAAAGCAGCAATCGTACTCTTACCCGAACCACTTTGCCCCACCAGGGCAATTTTCTCACCGGGCCGAATATCCATATTAATCCCTTTCAGCACCGGCATTTCAACACGCGAAGGGTATTCGAAATGCACATTCTCAAAATGCAGATGTCCTGCAATCTTTGGACGATTTACATGTATGGGAACACTTACTTCCGTTGTTTCATGTAAGATCTCCCGGATACGTTCTGTACCACCGAGTGCTGTGACAATTTCTGTATAAAAATTCCCAAGACTCCCGATCGAACCACCAATGATAGCTGTATATGCAATGAACGTAACAAGTTGTCCGGTGGTCATGACATTATTCTGCACCATGGTAGCACCATACCAGAGAATAAAAAAGATGGCGCCAAATAAAACGATAATGATAAAGCTGGCAAAAATTGCACGATACTTGGCCAGTTTCAGTGAAGTGATCACGACATTTCCCATTTCTGCTTTATACCGATGATATTCCAGCGTCTCATTGGTAAAAGCTTTGACCGTATTGATATTCTGTAGCGTCTCTTCCACTACAGTGTTTGTATTTGCCAAAGATTTCTGTCTGCTTTTGGATAAGCTTCGCACAAAACGTCCAAAAAACATTGCGCCCACTACGATCAGCGGAAAGGTAGCCAGCATCGTCAGGCTCAATCTGGGCGTTGTGATCATAAGAAATATGACGCCTGATATAAGGATCAGCACCTGCCGGATCAATTCAGCAAGTGTTGTTGAAAAGATCATCGACAATCTGTTGACGTCTTCAGATATGCGGCTCGTCAGATCCCCGACTCTGTTTTTTTCAAAAAAGTACACAGGCAATCCAATCAATTTTTGATAAATACTGCTCCGCACATCCGCCATACCTTTTTCACTCACCACGGCAAACCAGATCACACGCAGGTAACTCATAATCCCCTGCAATACCAGGATGACAATCAACACCAATCCAATCTGATTCAGGCTCAGACCTAACTTTCCTTCTCCAGCTGCCACATCCACTAATTCTCCAGCCAGCCTCGGAAATGCCATGAACATAAGACTCCCGAGAAACAACAGGATCAATCCCCCAATAAAATGCCACCGGTATGGCCTGATGAAGGATACCATAGACCGTATCTCCTTCAGTTGCTGTAGGGTAATTTTTTTTGGTTTCTCCTCGCCGTTTTCAGGTGCCTGTTGACCACGTCCTCTTGCCATGACCGCAAAGGTAGAGAATGCAGGAAGGAATTTCGCAGTCAGAAAAGGCCCGCAAAAAGGTATGTTAATAACTATCTGGCGGCGCTGACAATCAATCCGTTACCCCCTAGTGGCACTACTCGTAGTGGCACTATTAGTAGTGCCACTACTTACGTATCTTGGCTCGATACATGAAAGTCTCCGGCTTCACCATCGTCCGCAACGCCATCAGATACGACTACCCGGTCGTAGAATCCATTACCTCAATTCTTCCTCTCTGTGATGAATTTGTGGTCAGCGTAGGTGACTCAGATGATGAAACGATGGAACTGATCCGCAGTATCCAATCACCGAAAATCAGGATTATTTATTCAACATGGGATGATACATTAAGACAGGGCGGACAGGTCCTTGCGCGGGAAACGAACAAAGCTTTTGAATATGTAGCTGCTGATAGTGATTGGGTATTTTATATCCAGGCAGATGAAGTCATCCATGAAAAATATCATGATGTCATCCGTGAGGCTATGCAGAAATATGCCCGCGATCCGAGCGTGGAAGGATTGCTTTTCAATTACACACATTTCTATGGCAGCTATTCGTGCGTTGGTAATTCACGTAAGTGGTATCGTAAAGAGATCCGCATCATCCGGAAGGATAAGTCCATCCAGTCATACAGGGATGCCCAGGGTTTCCGGAAGGATGGCAGAAAACTAAAAGTAAAACCAATCGATGCGCATGTGTATCACTATGGCTGGGTAAAATCTCCGGAAGCCCAACAGGCCAAACAACAAACCTTTCAAAAGCTTTGGCATGATGATGCATGGGTAAAAGAACATGTGCGTACCGCCACGGAATATGATTACTCGATCATCGATTCCGTCGCAGAATTTTCAGGCACGCATCCGGCTGTGATGCAGGAACGATTGGCCCAATACAACTGGTCATTTACGTATGATCCATCAAAGAAAAAAATTGGATTGAAAAATTCAATACTCGCCTTCGTCGAAAAGCTCACCGGATGGAGGATTGGTGAGTACCGAAATTATAACGTACGTTAGTCAAATACGTATTGAGGGTCATATCCAATTTCATGTTCATCCTGCATTGTTATAAATTCAGTTTCGAATACAATCCCATGATGGTGAACTTCCTGGTTTTCCACGTATCGAATTAAATTCTGAAGAGCTTCCTCCGAGTAGGTAAAAGCGCCATACCCATTTTGCCAACCTGGAAAATTGTGAACAAGATGGTTTTTATCTATATACTCATGACTTGATATCTTGATGCTTTTGATCAGGCTGGAAAGATTAACTGTTGGATGTATGTGGGTTATGATATGGACATGATCTTCAATGCCGTTGATGATATATGGACGGCATTTTTTGTTTCTGAGAATTCCTAACATGTAAGCATATATCTTTTCTCTGTGCGGTTTGAGGAGGACTTTTTGTCTGTATTTAGTACTGAAGACGATCTGGTAAAGAATTTGAGTATACGTTCCCATGATGAATTGGTTTTGACATAGGTATATGTATCCAGGGCGGGAAAACGTTACGGTTTTTTAATTAAAGTTTTTCGTGGGGAGTAGTTTTTTCTGTATTCACGGGTTACACCCACGGTTATGGAAATGTGAGTCCTTCACACTCGATTTTCGTATCCATGAGAAAACTGTACTTAACTGTTTCCGAACGAAACATCGATCCTGAAGGGATCGAACAGGAATCCTGAAGGGATTTGACAGAAGAATTTTGGGTCAAACCCAAAAAAAAAAGGGTCTGAGATCTCACCTCAAACCCGAGTAAACCAATCTCATGAAATGAGAACACAAAAAAGACATCTTCACTCCTGCATCAGCAAGGCTTGTCGTACAGGTAGGTATTTCCTTTGATGATATCATCTCCTTCATCCTCCGTCACCGTCAGTCGTGACATCTTGAGTTCTGAAGCAGGTGGCACATCATCCAGTTGTATTTTTCTGCGTGCGAAAGCAGGCACCTTGGTCATCTCAGCGATCCACTCACTGTTCTGGATGCGGCTGGGATTGATATTCATCGAAGGCACGTCTTCACGCTGGCGTGATGTTTCTTTTTCTTTCAGCACACGACGGATCTCCTCTCTCTTCTCGAGATCATCAGGCTTTACATACGGGTCATTGTAATTATGACGTGAAGGTTTTTCAACAGAATCTTTTGGGCTCACCACGGGTTCGAATTCCATCATGCGCTCATTGGTGATTTCAAAATCCTCTTCATCCATCTCTTTGGCTTTCATGCCCATCATGTCCTCATCAATCCCCACCAGGATCTTTTGAGTTTCAGTACGATCATTTTTATTGACGCTGTGCTCAAAGCCTGTTGCAATGATGGTAACAGAGATCTTCTCACCGAGAGACTCATCTATACAGTTACCCCAGATCAGATCTGTTCCGTAACCTGCTTCAGCCTGCACGTATTCTGTAATTTCAAAAATCTCATCCATCGTCACTTCCATACGACCGGAGGTGATGTTTAATAAAATATGTTGAGCACCCCGGATGTCATTGTCTTCGAGGAGTGGAGAATTTAATGCGGATTGCACTGCACGTCGTGCTCGATTCTCTCCTTCGAATGTGGCAGTACCCATGATTGCTACGCCACTATCTCTCATCACTGTGTTGACATCTTCAAAATCTACATTCACATATCCCGGCATCGTAATAATCTCAGCAATACCGCGGGCTGCTGTCGTAAGTATATTATCTGCACGACTAAACGCGTCCGACAGTTTCAGGTCGCCATGAATTTCTCTTAACTTGTCATTAGAGATCACGATCAATGCATCCACATTATTTTTCATTTCTTCCAGTCCTTCAAGTGCCTGGCGTTTTCTGCGACTTCCTTCGAATGTGAATGGAAGTGTAACGATACCTACAGTCAGGATATCAGCTTCACGTGCAGCCTTAGCAATGATCGGTGCAGCACCCGTTCCGGTACCTCCGCCCATACCTGCCGTGACAAACAACATTTTCGTATTGTCCAGGACAAAGTCACGGATATCATCGATCGATTCGATACAGGCTTGTTTGCCCATCTGTGGCCTTGATCCTGCACCACGTCCTCCGGTCAGTTCCGGACCGAGACGGATTTTCACAGGAACACAACTGGTCTCCATGGCCTGGTTGTCCGTGTTGCAGATAGCGAAATCTACACCCGTAATGCCTTGTTTGAACATATATGAAACTGCATTACTTCCACCGCCGCCCACTCCAAGGACTTTGATGATGCTCTTTTCTTCTTTTGGTATATCGAATAACATGATGGCTGAATTTTTAATTGATGGTATTATAATTTGATCCTGATATGTGTCTATAGAAAATCCTGGTCCGGTGTTGTCTCAAAAAATTCCTTTGTCTTATGAAGTATCCGGTCATACCAGCGTGGACTATTTCGATCCTCACCAACTTCCTGTTTGATTTCTTCAGTTTCGATCTTTGGCTCCAGTAGCGTGATCGGTTTGATATCGGTCGCTTTCGTATTGACCATTTTATCTGTCTCATCGATTACATCAGGTGTCTGAAGACCATGGATGATCAAACCAATCGCAGTTGCATAAATCGGACTGGATACATCATCCCGTTGACGTGAAGCAATATGCTCGATCGGCAAACCCACGCGCGCACTCATGCCCGTCCGGTATTCAGCCAACAGATCTACTTTGCTTAGCAACGCACCTCCTCCTGTCAGTACAATACCTCCGATCAGTTTACGTTCGTATCCGGATTTTTTAATTTCCACACGTACGAGTTCAAGAATTTCTTCCATACGTGCCTGGATGATGAGCGCCAGATTTTTTTCAGAAATCTCCTTATAATCCCTTCCGTTAAAACTTGGGATCGTGATGATCCGGTTGTCGACGATACATTCAGCCAAAGCAGAACCGAATTTTTTCTTCAGCTTCTCTGCCTGCTCATACATCACAGTACATCCTTCTTTGATATCCGCTGTGATCACATCACCACCGAAAGGTACCACCGCCGTGTGACGGATTATTCCTTCCTGGAAGATGGTGATATCTGTGGTACCACCACCAATATCTACCAATGCCACACCCGCTTCTTTTTCTTCTTCACTCAACACGGCTGCAGCAGATGCAATAGGCTCGAGCACAAAGTCAGCCACTTTCAGACCTGCTTTTTCCACGCAGCGTTCTATATTTTTATGAGCTGATAATTGGCCCGTGACGACATGGAAATTTCCGATGAGACGGTGACCGCACATCCCCACCGGATCCAGAATTCCTTCTTCATCATCGACAGTATATTCCTGTGGCAGGATATGTAAAATTTTATCTCCCGGAGGCAGTGCAAGACGGTACATGTCATCAAGCAGCGTCTGGAGATCTGATTTGGAGATCTCTTTATCAGCATCCGCCAGTGTCAGGATACCCTGGTGCTGCAGGCTTTTGATATGCTGGCCGGCAATACCAGCGAAGACTTCCATGATTTCCATACCGGCACTTTTCTCTGCCTGGATCACGGCTTCTTCGATGGAGCGCACGGTCTTATCGATATTGGCGACCACACCACGACGCACTCCTTCTGATGCTACTTTGCCAACACCGAGGATTTCAATGCTGCCATATTCATTACGGCGGCCGACCATGACACAAATCTTCGACGTCCCGATGTCAAGGGCGACGACTGTTTTGGACTTTTGAATCTCTCTGTATCTCATGAGAATAAAAATTTATTGGTTTAATCTTTTTTTAGCAACGATCTGCCCGGCAAATCGTGTGTCGATATAACTGTATGTATCCCAACCCACAGAGGGTAGTGCTTTTTTGTAAAATTTATGGATCCGTTCAGCCTGATCTTCCAAATCACCTGAACTGTTGATCAGGATCTTTGATGGACCGAGCCGAGGTACCAGCCACACATGCTCTTTTGACTCCACAAAAATCTGATCCACGAGCGATCCCATAAATTCATCTTCCTGCAACAGCAGGGCGACATCAAACAACGTCTTGATCGGCCACGTCTTCACATCCTTCGTGGATGGAAAATTTCCATTCACCAAAGGAACTCTTGCTGTAAAATTTCTCGACACCGGCATACGTACTGTATCTGCATCGATATAATAATGTGTACCTGCATTGTCAACAATCCGCATGATCGGCATTCGCTGACGAATGGATAGATTCAGCTTGCCATTGGCACCCAGGAATACTCTCGCCTCTTTCACATACGGACTTGTCAATAAAAATTGTTCTATACTTCTCATATCCACCAGGTCGATCGGCAATTCTTCAATGGGTCCGAATTTCTTCACCACCGCTTTAACGATGTCCTCAGGCAGGATGAGATTATTTCCTTTCTCAAGCAACAGCACTTCAGCTTCGACGCTGACGATTACCTCTTCTGTCTGAAAGCGGGCGGCCATCAGGGTGACCCCTGTCAGTGCTCCCAGCAGGATCAGCCAGAAAAAGGTTCTTATGCGTTGCTTGTTTTCTTTTTTCATTTGTTGTATAGTTGCCTGATCAGATCAGGAATATGTTTGTCCAGGTCGCCCGCTCCGAGTGTGATGAGCACTTTCGGCTTTTGCTCTACTACCCATGAAATCCATTCATCACCACGTATCCATTTTTTATTTGGATTTTTCATGAGGTCAAAAATCGTTTGGGAGCTTATGCCAGGTATTTGTACTTCACGTGCAGGATAAATATCTATGATCACCGGTACATCGAGCAGATCAAGCGCTTCCGCAAATCCCTGCGCGAGATCTTTCGTCCTCGAATAGAGATGTGGTTGAAAAACGCCTGTCACCTGTCCGCCATACGTTTCTTTTGCCGCAGTAATTGCCGCTACCAGTTCTGCCGGATGATGTGCATAATCATCAATCAATACATACTCATCATCCTGATACCTGACTTCGAATCGCCTCGAGACTCCTTTGAATCCTGGCAATGCCGCTTTTAATTTTTCTTCATCACCACCAACTTTCAGTACTAAACCACACGCAGCTGTGGCATTGAGCACATTGTGTCTTCCCGACATCAGCAACTCAAAACCATTGATCCTGCTCCAGGGTGTTTGTAAGTCCCAGTGCCAGATCCCCTTTTCTACGCGCAGATGCTTGATATGATAATGCCCTTCCGTCGCTCCAAAAGAAAATGATTCAACATCATTGGCATCCAGTACTTTCCACACATCATCTCCAATCAATGACTCCAGGTCTTCCCGGTATAATAAAAAACCACCAGGTTGTATCTGCTTCAGAAACTGTCGATATCCATTCAGCATCTCTTCGTATGTACCATAGATATCCAGGTGATCCGGATCCATCGAAGTCAGCACCACCCATCGTGGATACAACCTTAAAAAGGATCTGTCATACTCATCTGCTTCCACCACCATCAGATCAAGACTGTCAGAGATGAAATTGGAATTGTAATTCGCTGCAATGCCTCCCAATAGTGCGGTATGTCGCACACCGGTTTCACGCAGCAGGTAACTGATCATCGAAGATGTCGTAGTCTTGCCATGTGTTCCCGCTACTGCGATCGTATCAATTCCGGCCGTCACCCATTCCAGCGCTTCTGATCGTTTCACCATCATTACATTGTAATGGTGGAAATGCGATTTGATCCTGCTGTCCTCCGGTATCGCGGGTGTATAAATCACGAGGTCCGGAAAACTGTTGATCATTTCAGGATCATCTTCGAAATGAATGTCTGCACCTTCTTTCGTGAGTGTATCTGTGATCGATGACGAACTTCTGTCATACCCGCTCACTTTCACGCCCCACAGCAAACAACATTTTGCCAGCGCGCTCATTCCGATGCCACCAATGCCGAGAAAGTAGATGTGCCTGTATTCTTTTAGTTGCTTCATAATTTTTTTGAACTGGCTAATTGAATAATGTGATCTGCAATCTCATCTGCTGCATTGGGTTTGGCGAGTTTCCTGATGTTTTGTTCGAGCTTGTTGAGTTCTTCCGGTTGTGACAACAATCGTAATGCTTCCTGAAATGCTTTTTGAGGAGCATCTCTATCTGCAATCAAAACTGCTGCACCGAGTTTTTCGAGAGATCGTGCATTGTGCGTCTGATGATCTTCTGCTACAAACGGTGAAGGCACCAGGATAGCCGGCAGACCTACCATGCACAATTCACTGATCGTAATGGCGCCTGCTCGGGCAATTACTACATCAGCAATCGCATATGCAAGATCCATCCTGTCGATGAACACATAAGCTTTTACATTCCACGGCCTCGGATTCGTTGGATCGAGGTATTTTTCGGCGTAAAGCTTCCCAATCTGCCAAAGAACTTGTATATCATGTCGAACTGCAATCAGTTCGTACGATTGTCGTATTGTCTCATTGATTGTACGTGCACCCAGGCTACCACCGAAGGCTAAAATTGTTTTCTTTGCGGGATCCAATCCAAACATATTCGCCGCTTCCTCTCTCGACATCTCTTTTCCAAGATGACTTCGCATTGGATTTCCGGTGATTACAATTCTCTCCGGCGGAAAAAACTTTTCCATACCCGGATATGCGACAAATATTTTCTTTGCACTTTTTGCAAGGATCTTATTGGTCATGCCCGGAAAACTATTCTGTTCCTGCAACACACCCGGAATACCCATCGCCGTAGCAGCTCTCACTAACGGACCTGAAGCAAAACCTCCAACGCCCACTACCACATCCGGTTTAAATGATTTCAAGATCGAGCGGCATTGCCACAGACTATTAACCACTTTGACCGGAAACATGAGATTTCCCCATGTCATCCTGCGCTGAAATCCACTGATCCATAATCCTTCAATCGGATATCCGGACTGGGGTACGATCTCCATCTCCATTCTTCCCTTCGCACCTACAAACAATATGTCAATGAGCGGGTCGCGTCTCTTCAACGCATCGGCTATCGCTATAGCCGGGTATATATGACCTCCAGTGCCACCACCACTAATGATGATCTTCATCGAGAGGCTTGATTTCAACTTTACCTACATCACCGGCAGATTGCTCGATATACCGACTCACACTAAGTATCATTCCAAACGCCATACACGTAATCAGCATCGACGTACCTCCTTTACTGACCAGCGGCAATGTCAATCCGGTCACAGGGACCAGGTTAACAGAAACTGCTATGTTGGCAAATGCCTGGATGACAATATTGAGACACAACCCCATCGCCAGTAACGCCCCAAATGTTTTAGGACTCCGCGTCACGATCGAAGTGCATTTCAGAAATAGCAACAGAAATAAAAAGATGATCACGAAACCTCCTATCAAACCATACTCTTCACAGATGATCGCATAGATAAAATCCGCATAGGAATACGGCAGATAATTACGTTGTGTACTCAACCCTGGCCCAACACCAAACCATCCACCATCTGCAATCGCAATCTTTGCCTGCTGGATCTGGTATCCGCCATCCGAATTATGAAAAAATTCTCCGACCCGGCTTGTCCATGTCGCAACACGAACCACCTCCGGGAAAATAGAACCAACTAATACCAATCCGCCAAGAAATAATGCTCCCAGCAGAATCAGTAATCCAATATATTTTAAATGCACGCGACCGATAAACATCAATGTCATACAAGTCATGAAGAGCAACATGGCCGTACTGAGATTATTAGGCGCAATCAATCCACAGATCACAATCACCGGCATCATTAACGGAAGGAATGCACTCTTAAAATCCTTGATCACTTCCTGTTTCATCGCAAGTGATCGTGCGATATACATGATCAGTGCAATAGCTGCTATATCGGATGTCTGAAAACTCAATCCAATACCCGGTATCGAGATCCACCTGCGTGCATCATTGATCTCAGGTCCAAAAAACATGGTATATAACAATAAGGGCACTGATGCTACAAGCAGGATAGGTGCCAGCTTTGAATACACGGAATAATGTGTCGAATAACACATGTAACACAGGAGAATACCGACCATAGCAATCACTACATGCTTGATCATGTGAATTTCTGCGAAACCACCATTGTATTTGAATGCAATCGTACCTGTTGAACTATAGACTGCAAGCACAGAAGTCAGGCATAGCAATGCAACGATGACCCAGATGCCCCGATCACCTTTAAGATTTTTTGCTATGTGAATTGCCCTGTACATCTAAAGTTCGTTTACCTCATGTTTAAACTGGTTACCTCTGTCCCGGTAGTCCGTAAATAAGTCGAAGCTGGCACATGCCGGCGACAACAAAACGGTATCACCAGGAGACGCAAGCGAAGCAGCTCGACGGACTGCTTCGCGCATCGTTGTAGTTTCTGATATGTAGTTGACCTTTGCCGAAAAAGATTCATAGAATTTCGAATTATCCAATCCTAAACAAATCAATGCTTTCACTTTATGTTGCACGAGTTCCATAATGGCCTCATAATCATTTCCTTTATCCATTCCACCTGCAATCCATACTACCGGTGTTTTCATCGACTGCAATGCATAGTACACCGCATCTACGTTTGTGGCTTTGCTGTCATTGATGTATTTCACACCATATTTTTCACCAGATACTTCCATCCGGTGCGATTCATTGACAAATGACTCAAGTGACGATTGCAGTGTTTCTTCAGGACATCCTGCCAGGATGGCTGCTCTCGCTGCTGCGATCAGGTTCACCTGGTTATGTCGTCCCATCAACCGGGATGTTGACATATCCAGGATGAGATCATCTTTGACATATACCTTTTCGTCTTCCATCAGATCCGTCTCCCGTATCGACCACAGACGTGATTCCACTTGCGCAGTAATCACTTTTGTTACAGTGATTGGATCCATCGCATTGTAGATCAACGTATCGTCCTCTTTCATCTGCTTCACGATTCGCATTTTCGCTTCCGCATACAGATCGATATTATATCCATATCGATCCAGGTGATCAGACGTTATATTGAGTATGATCGCAACATCCGGCCGGAAGGTGATAATATCTTCCAACTGAAAACTGCTCAACTCACACACGTACCAATCTGCGTGGTGCTCAGCGAGGTAATGGCAAAAACCTTCTCCGACATTTCCAACTTTGGCTGCATTAATTCCTGCAGAGGCAAGAAGGTGATGACAAAGCCCGGTCGTAGTTGTTTTACCATTGCTTCCCGTGATGCCAATGATCTTTCCATCTACGTTCCGGTATGCCCATTCAATCTCACCGATCACTTCTTTTTCCAACACATGTAGTGCCTGCAGGATTGAGCTGTCATTAGGTATACCCGGACTTTTGACGATAATATCACAAGCCACCAATTTTTCAAGTGTATGTCCCTTTTCTTCAAAAAGGATGTTATGCTGATTCAATATATTTTTTCTCTCCTCCGGAATTTCTCCACCATCGCTGAGCAGCACATCATAGTGTCGTGCTTTTGCTAAAATGGCGGCACCTATTCCGCTGATGCCTGCGCCCAGTACTGCTACTTTCATGATCTGATCACCTTACTTTTAGTGTAATCAGTGTCACAACCGCCAGCATCACACCCACGATCCAAAACCGTGTTACGATCTTCGCCTCATGCATGCCGAGCTTTTGAAAATGATGATGCAGTGGTGACATTCTGAAAATTCTCCGGCCCTCTCCGTATTTCCGTTTTGTGTATTTGAAATAATACACCTGGATCATGACTGATAATATTTCTACCAGAAAGATTCCGCACAGTAAGGGAATCAATAATTCTTTCCGTAAACAAATCGCCATCACAGCGATAATTGCTCCCAGTGTCAGGCTACCTGTATCGCCCATAAAGACCTTCGCAGGATATGAATTGTACCAAAGAAACCCGATACACGCTCCGAGGAAGCATCCACTAAAGATTACGAGCTCACCCGAATACGGTATATATAGGATATTGAGATAATCCGCAATGATCGTATTCCCACTGACATACGCAAGGATCGCCAGAGCCAGCGCAATAATTGCAGAGACACCTGTGGCTAATCCGTCAAGACCATCTGTAAGATTGGATCCATTACTGACACCTGTTACAATGATGATGACCAGTGGAATAAACAGTAACCAAACCCATTCCTTTGCATTCAGACCCACCAAACTGACGATGGTTTCATAATCAAGTTGATTGCCTTTGAAGAAGGGAATATTAGTCAGTGTCGATTTGCAGTACACTCCGTCACGCCATCCATCTGGTGCTGATTTATCTTCAATCCTAACATGGCGCACCACTTCGTATCCATTCGCCTGTGCTTCTTCTGGTGACAATCGGATCACAACATCATGATGGAATAACATCGCCAGGCCGATGATCAGTCCAAGTACTATCTGTCCGAACAATTTGAATTTGGCTTTAAGACCCTGTTTGTTCTTTTTGAAAATCTTGATGTAATCATCCACAAATCCAATCGCACCCATCCAAACTGTTGTGAGCAACATGAGAATGATATATACATTATCAAGTCGCGCCAGTAAAATAGATGGCACAAGGATTGCCAGCAGGATAATAAGCCCACCCATTGTTGGTGTGCCTTGTTTCTGCATCTGCCCTTCGAGACCAAGGTCACGTACGGTCTCGCCTATCTGCATCCGTTTCAAAGAACGTATGATCCTGTTACCAAGTAACAAGGATATTATTAATGACAACATAATGCCGACACCCGTCCGGAAGCTGATGAATCTGAACAACCCTGCACCGGGTAGATCAAATTCTCTGTCCAGATATTCAAAGAGGTGATAAAGCATTTGCTTTTGTTGATTACGTTTTGTTGTTAGGTTATTCCCGCCGAAAATGCAGATGCTAGCGGGTGACCTGGAAATCTTTATCTCCTAGCTTTCACCCGCTGCAACTGCTAAAACCAACCTGAGAATGATAATAGAACCTATCTTATATATCTTCTATGCCAGCGCTTCCGCCAGCACGTTTTTATCGTCAAATGGATAGCGTTGTCCGTGTATCTCCTGATATTTTTCATGTCCCTTACCGGCTACCAATAAGATGTCACCTGCTTTCGCCATTCGTACACCCGTTCGGATCGCTTCTTTCCGGTCAGTGATCCGTAATACTATATCCTGTTTTTCCTTCGGCACACCCTCCCACATCTGATCGAGAATAACTTCCGGATCTTCTGTGCGCGGATTATCGGATGTCAGGATCACCAGATCTGCCTGCATCACTGCGATGCGCGCCATTTCGGGACGTTTGGTTCTGTCCCGGTCACCACCACAACCTGCGATGCAGATAATGCGGGATCCCGGTTGGCGAACCTGGAGTAGAGTGCTCAGGACATTGTGCAATGCATCGGGCGTATGGGCGTAATCGACTACTGCGTTGATCATCCTGCGACCTGTCATCAGGTCAAACCGACCTTCCGCCGGTTCTAATTTGCTCAACACGGTCATCACTTCCGTTTCGTCCTCTCCAAGCAATATGGCTGCACCATAAATTGCCAGGAGATTGTATGCATTGAATTTTCCAACTAATCGTACATGCAGAGGGATGCTATTAATTTCAAGATGTAGGCCCTCGATCGTATTCTCGATCACACGGGCTTTAAAATCTGCAATTTTGGTAAGACTGTAATTTGAGACCTTAGTAACAGTATTCTGTACCATGACATCAGCATGTTTGTCATCTGCATTGATCAGGGCAAAGGCCTGAGCACTCAATCCATCAAAAAATATTTTTTTCGCTTTTATGTAGTTTGCAAAATCACCATGATAATCCAGGTGATCGTGTGTGATATTGGTAAAAATCGCTCCGTCAAATTTGATCCCCTCCACCCTTCGCTGGTCCAGCGCATGACTGCTCACTTCCATAAAGGCATGTGAACATCCTCTCGCTACCATCTTTGCTAAAGTTTCCTGGATCGCAATCGCATCCGGTGTTGTGTAACCTGTTGGCTCCACAGTTTCGCCAATCCTGTTTTCGATCGTTGATAACAGGCCACATACATATCCAAGATCTGTGAAGAGCTTATATAATAATGTTGCCACTGTTGTCTTCCCATTGGTACCTGTCACACCTACCATCACCAGATCCCGCGAAGGATGCTCGTAAAAAGCAGATGCTACATGTGCCAGTGCAGAAGCAGAATCGTTGACCAGGATCACACACACTTCATCATATCGTTTTTCGACATGTTCTGCAATCACACATAAAGCGCCACGTTCAACCGCTATGTCAATGAACTTGTGTCCGTCTGTCGTCTTGCCTTTTACAGCTACAAAGACTGAATCCGGAGTCACTTTCCTCGAATCAAAATGAATCGAGCTCACTTCAAGATCTGTTTCTCCTCGTATCTCTCTCACCGGTATGTTGACGATCAACTCTTTGATTGTCATCATCCCAGTGTCAAAATAATTGTTGAACCTTTTATAATGGGCTGGCCTGAACGTATCGACTGATTTTTCACACGCCCCACTCCATTATATCTCACATGCATTCCCCTGTTTTCCAGCAGGTAGATCGCATCTCGTATACCCATACCAGCTAATTCCGGAATTAGGTTTTTATCAAGCACATCCTGCACTTCCATCTGCATCTCTTCGCCACCTGCAAGTCGTGCCCACTCACCATCACCTTCCACATGTGTATCCAGCGATAATGCATCCACGATTTCATTCAATTCATCTTTCTCACACCATCCCGCCAGGCGCACACCATCCATCATCTTGTTCGAATCCGGAAGAATTGTTTTGGCAAGCAACTCTCTGTTTACGCCCATACATCTGTCTGCAATCTTTCGAAAGATGGGAAGCGCGGAGGTAGAACCATAAAATCCATTATGCGTCGGATCATGGACCACTACAATGCAACTGTATTTTGGATTGTCAACCGGAAAATATCCGGCGAACGAAGCCATATAAGATTTGCGTGGTGCAGATGGATCATAATAATCTGTCCGTGCTGTGCCTGTCTTACCGGCAAACATGTAATAGTCTGGTTTATAATCTTTGGCGGTGCCTCTTTCGACGACGCCTACTAATAATTGTTTTACTTCTTCGATGGTCTCGGTGGAGGCAATTTTT
>JBBREG010000004.1:0-42430 GCA_038203125.1 Chitinophagales bacterium | reverse complement strand
ACAAATGTGTCGAGGGTATTGGGGTTTTTAAAATCCACTCGAAAGGTTGTATTCCATCTGCGGTCCCGGTCATATTCGGTGAGTAGTGCAATATCGGGAGTGGCAGTCCAGCTAAATCCTGAATAGCGGTGTTGTGTCATTACTACTTCCTCAGGGGCATTGCTGAAAGGTGCATCAAGTGTAAATACTTTATCTCTAAAATCTACTTTACGTTTTGGGTCACCACCATCCTGCGCTTCAGACCAGACCAATTTAGCGGGATAATGCATTTGCCAGGTTAATCCTCGTGGTCCTGTGACAACACCTTGCGGAGGTATTTCATCAGTGACTGGAAGATCCACAATTGTTTTAACCGATGTACCATTTGCATCCCATACTTCTGTTGTTTTTGAAAAATTATTGAATGGTACACGATATGAAAAAGGTCTGCGAATTTTGCTAACCAATAGGTATGATTCATCCGGTGACCAGATCATGCCGGTGTACAATGCCGGAGGACCGAATATTTTTTGTTCGCCTGTTTTTAGATTAACGATGACCGGTTCGCTCATTCCGTAGTATTCAAACAGGAGTTCATCGTCTTCGTCACGAAGCAGGTCCTGAAATGTCATGACTTTGGATTGTTTGCCGGCAGTCTCTTCGATCACGGGTCCGGTTGGTACGATATTTTCCTTCGGAGCTGCACCCCTATTTTTAGGTATGGCTCTTACAATCAAACGCTCGCTGTCATCCAGCCATGAATATGGGGACATCAGCACTTCATTGATCAGGATGCCTTCAATCTTTTTTGCTTTTCCCGATCGGGTATCAGCAACCCATAGTTCTACGCCAGTAAGTGCATCGACACCAAAGGCGATCGATTTTCCATCCGGAGACCAGGAAGGAATACCGGCAGGTTGCACACCGGTGGGTAATTCCACCGTCACATTTTTATTTTCCAGAAACCATTGTATGCTTATATCCGTGTATTCAGTGATGCGCTGTTTGGAGTTAAGGTTGGGATTGATGCGGATGCCACCGAGTTTCAGATAAGGTTGAGCCAGGGTAGCTATGCCGGGGTCCGGATTATAATTGACCAGCATCATGGCATCCTTGTTGGGGCTGATACCGACGAATGGAGTAGGGGGAGTTTCCACAATTTTAACCACATCTGCCGGAGGACGCTTGTAGCCTGAGTTTTGCGAAAATGTCTGATGCACAAGCCCTAATACAAGAGCTATAGAGAAAATAAATTTCATAGTCCAGGATTGGGTTTTAGTGAAGTGGGATTGAAGATAAAAGAAAAAATTAATTTCTGAAAAACAGACACGTACTACCATTTAATCGGTTGCGCTAACCGTAAAATAGGAATTCAACCACATGGCCTTTGAGTGGGTCTACATTTGAATCATCAACGGAAATCATTTCATCATCCAGGAAAATGTGCTGATATCGTTATCACCCAACTGAACAGATGTTAGATAATGCCAGAATACTTAACCCATTTTTTTAAACCTTATCAACTTAATGTATCTCGAAATCTATCAATCCTTCCAATTATGAAATCCCCAATTTTTCTTTCTCTTTTAAGTTTACTTGTCTTCGCATCCTGCCAGTTCGAATATGAGTTTGCACCTCCGGATCTCACACAAGAACCTACGCCTGTAATACTGCCGCTTCACAGGATTAAAACATTAGACTCTGGTGGTGAAATTGTGACCTTCACGTATGGTGCAAAGGGCTGGATATCAAAGTCAGTGAGTTCAGATGGCTATAAGTCAGAATACCATTACGCTGAAGATGCGGTCGCACGAAACTTTTTCAATGCTGATGGGTCGTTACAGCGAGAAATTTATTATGAACTTAATGACAAGGGTCTACGGGTGGAATCGTATGATTCAGCCAATCCATTCTTTGAAAATTATTGGCAGTACAATAAGGATCGAACAGTCAGCGAGGAAATATCGCACAACCAGGGTAATAGATTCCGCGGCTATCATTTTTATAGTGGTGGAAACCTGGACAGCACCATTTATTACCAAAATGATGCGCGAAAGTATTCCTATCATTATACATACTATACAGATCAATTGAATACGGTGGATAGTGAAGCTTTTGGAAGTATTTATACCGGTAAGGAAAGTAAAAACCTGATAAAGCGCTTGAGAGGACGATCGGTGAATGGAAGTATTTTCATTACCAATTTATTTACCTACACCTTTGATGGCCAGGGACGGGTCGCCACACAAAACCAATCTTCCGAGAATGGAACAACAGTTTTTAAATACACGTATTATTAGATAAAGTATAGTTCCTACGGACATAAATTTCAGTCGGATGAGCAGTAAGTCCCGTGCAATATCATAAAGACAAAATGGGTCATGTCCATTTGAAAGGATTAGCAGAGCATCCATCTGGTACGAATAGTACAGTCATTTTTAATTTGCCGGCAGGATACAGACCTTACCCTATTATTTATCTGAATGTATCCAGGTAATCTCAACATTAGATGGGTTCGTATCGAAATCAGAAGAAACGGTGATGTGGCGGTTGTTGGAACGAATGTTCTGTGGGTATGCCTGGATACGTTACAGTTCAGGGTAGATTGATATCAAACTGTACTCGATTTATTTATAAGGAGCCTGGTGTCATGCCGGGCTTTTTTCATTATTTATCAGTATATCCTAGCGTGCTATCATCAACGAGCTTTCATGAAAAGAAATTTGAAATGAAAACGGTTGCGATTATAATAATAGGAATGCTCACGGCTGCAATTGTTGACGCACAGGACACCAACGAGGTCAATATCCGGCACCTGGGCTATCACAATATCGATTTATTTAATAGACTGGATATGGATGTACGAAACTATTCCTTCCAGGATCCCCACATTAATCAGAGGTTATCAGACATTGTCTCTTGCCAGCATAAATCAAATGATCATGGAGGTATCGGGCTTGTGATGGCCATTATCGGAGCCTCCATCATCACCATCGCCGCTATTGGAGCAGATCCGGAACCTGTAAACCCTCCTTCAGGTGCTGGACTGGATATTGAATTTGATTTCGGACCTGCATTTGCTATCGTGGGTGGCTCTTTGATAGCAGGTGGTTCCGTTCCATTTTTATTGGCAGGAGCAAAAAATAAACGCAAAATGAAAGCGGCCATCCGTGAAACGAAGTTGCTGCTAATGCAATAGTACCGCTAAGGTTCATTCTGATTTTAAAATTGGCATTACCCCATTGGCAAGTCCAAAATCTACTTCCATTTTAATCAATGGACTACAAAATAAACCCGCATAGCCCCTTTTAGTATTGCTGACCATTCATGCCTGAATGATCAGCTTTTTTTTTGGAAAAACTAAAAACGATCCCACATAAGGATATCCCTGTCGAGATCAGGTATATAAGAAATGCAAAAGCAACTGCTTTTTCTTCCTGAATCTGTAAATATTGGGCGCCAAATAAAAAAGTAATCTCCCGGGCACCCGCACCACCAATAGTAATCGGAATCATGGCTACAACCGAGGAAACAAGAAAGAGTAAAATATAGTCAGGTGCATGTAAGAAAAGTCCAAATGCAAAACATAACGCTAATACCGATAAACACTGTGCTCCCTGGACTGCCCAGGAGAATAGAGTTGTTAAAATCCAAACCTGAACTTTACGACCAATGATCCTGCGGAAAAGGTACCAACTGGCTACGAAGCTAATCACCAGCAGGATCAGGGCAACATACCAATATCCTGAAAATTTAAGGACAGCAAACAGGCAAAAACCAATTTGAATCAACGCGATCAGTCCGGATATCCGATCCATTAACGTTAATGTAAGCAGGCGCTTAAATGAATTGCCAAACCGCTCCATCAGCACCCTGATCTTATAAGCATCACCACTAATACCTCCGGGCAGCAGGAGATTATAGTACATGCATAGCCAGTACAACCTGACATTGTCCCACGCTGGCAGTCGAATGTTTTCTGTTTTTAAAAATTCATTAAAACGGAAAGCGGACACCAGCTTCGATATCGCAAACAATATGATCGCCAGGACGACCCATTGTGGTTTGGCCTTGCTAATGACAGAGAGGAGCAGCTTTTCATCAATCTTACCTACGATTAGGAAGATGATGGCTGCCAGGATCAGCAGTTTGATGACCAGCTTTGCCGGACCCGGTATATTGATTTTGGGTAAATTTATTTTCATCTCATTGCTCTCCGGGTTTCATCAGATGTAGCACCTGACCACGTTCGAGAATAAATGAATCAATAGAAACAAGCAAAAGGTCAGGGTATAAAACTTTATCAACAATATAATATGCAGACGGGTCTGAGATCGTAAGTGATTTGCGAATAACCTGGTCAGAATATGCTGATGTATAAAATCTTGCTACCTGGTGTGTTTCGGTATCACCATAGATTAGCCAGGGATGATTTCCATGTAGTGAAGCAAGTCTTCTGATATCTTCCCGGCACGCATTTTCTGTGAACTCAAGTTTTCGTAACGGAAGTACAGTGAGGTTAAATATGGTTCTTACTGCCAATAGAGAAATACACATCCAGAGAATCCATTTTTTCTGATCAAACCAAATGCCTGTGAAACATACTGCCATCAGGATGCTTCCTCCTATCCATACCCAGAGAAAATGTGGTGCCGACCATAGCGGCGTATAAACTCCCATGCCCAACGTCGCGATCAATGCCAAACCAATCAATCCAACGAATAGACCGTGGATCAATTTTATTTTCCAGGCAGCTCTATCAGTTGTGTTTTGTAGAAAATAGTATCCGATGGCGTGCATCAATGGAAGAAACATCAGCAGATACCTCGGATATACCTGGACAGATAGCCAATACACCGGAATATTGACAACAAACATCAAAGCATTGAATTGTAAAAATTTATTCTCCTTGAGACGCTGACGGAACCCGGGTATAAACACAGGAATCATAAGAAGTGTCCAGGGAAGGAAATGATAAAATTGTTCCCATGGAAAAGTAAATACATGTAGTATGGTTTTCATCAATCCATGATGCGTCCCCGTGCGCTGCATTGACTGATCAAACAGGATTGCAAAAACATTTTGGATAGAGACGCTATCTGCGTATGGAATATAATATGCGAGAAGAATGGCTAATCCCGTAATAATCCCAAGCAAGTGATTGATGGAGAATATTTTCTTTTTAAATTCTCCATGAAAAAATAATGCTGCTGGTAATGACAATCCATGAAATACAAGAGCAGGAAGCCCTTTCAATAAAAACGCGCCAGCAAATAAAATATATGACAGTACAAAAAACGAACGCCATCGACCTTCCTTTCCATTGTGATAGAGGATCATCCACTGTAAAAAAATGATCCATGAGAAGCATATGTCAATCAGGCCCAGCATACTGTCCCAGAAAAGAATTCTTCCTGACGTCACCAGCATGAATGCAAGCGTGGCAGATGTCAGGACATCAAAGTGTTTTCTTGAATAATGATATACGGTGTATCCAAATGCAGCGAGGAAGATTAGTGTAGTGATCCGTGAAGGCCACTCCCCAAAATATCCGAACAACATCGAATTGGCATAAATCAGCCAATTGTACAGTGGTGGCTTATTGTAATATTCCTGTCCGTTTAATGTCGGTACCAGGAAATCACCCGTTTTATGCATTTCAAACGCCACAAGTGATCTGATAGCCTCATCGCCGATAAACGCAACAGCGCCCAGATTGATGAGGAAAGCACTCAAACACATCACTAACGCTAAGACGATTAATTGTCGCACGGAGATTTGCCCGATCTGATTGCTGAGGAAATCCATTGGTTATTGTTCGCGGGCGAAGTACGTAAAAAAAGTGGAAACCGGTAATCGGTATTCGGTGGTCGGTATTCGGTGTGTCGAGGCCTGAAATAGGTCGACCATAATTTAACCTAAAAAATAGTCAACAGATGAATATGAAACAAGAAAAGAAAACTTTTTTGAAGCCTACACGGGTTTTTAATGAAGCAATCCAACGCCAAACGGTAAAGGATATTCAAGCCGGGAAGTGCAACACTGCAAAACCACATAGTAGTCTACACATGGAGACGCCGGCGGAATGTGAAGCCCAGGTTAAAAAGCTACCAAAAAGCCTACGTCCAAAAGAGGAGATTTATAAAGGGTATTCAGAGGTATCAACAAAAAAGGAGTTGTTAACAAAAAGAGAAAGGTAGCCAAAAAGCAAAAGGGATGATGATGATAATTGAAGTGTAATAAAGAAAGTCAACCTACTCATACAAGGACACACCGACACACCGAATACCGATTACTGAATACTGATTACCGAATACTGTCCGGGACCACGCATGCGGTCCCGTAATGTCTTAGCCCGTTGTTAATCCTCCTGCATGAGGGCGGTATAACCCACCATATCAGCAAACATGATAGCCCAATTGACGTGTTGTGCCACCACGTTCTTCAGATATTGGACGAATACCTGCCATGAATGTTGTTATTTGAATAGAAACGTAATAAAAGTAAATGAATCAGCATCAGATCAGCTCCCATAAATTGGGGAATGGGGTTGCATTTTTCTAAACCTTTCCTGCCTGCTCATGTTATCAGACAATAGATCACACAGATCTATTTGGCGTTAATAGCCATTACATCCAACTATTTGAATCTCTTTAACATTTAAAATTAAACATTATGAGAAAGTCTTTCTTCCTGGCCCTGGTGATGCTCATGGCTATATTTATACACCCGGCCTGTAATACGAGCAACAGAACAAAGGGAGCTGTCATTGGTGCAACTGCCGGAGCGGCAACTGGCGCCATTTTAGGCAAAAAAAATAAAGCTGTAGCCATTATTCTAGGTGCTGCCATAGGCGGTGTAGCTGGTGGTCTTATCGGTGATTACATGGATAAACAAGCTGAGAAGATTCGTCAGGACCTGGACGGTGCAAAGGTAGAACGCGTTGGAGAAGGTATCCTGATCACTTTTGATTCAGGTATTCTGTTCGATCATGATTCATATGCATTGAAAAGTTCTACACGTGAAAATCTGAATGAACTGACACCTACACTCATGAAATATGATGATACAGATCTCCAGGTCTTAGGGCACACTGACAATACAGGTACGGACGAATACAACCAAAGTCTATCTGTAAAAAGAGCAAGTTCAGTTGACACATATCTGACAGGTCAGGGTGTTGCTGGTTCAAGAATTTCTACAACAGGATATGGAGAAGCTGATCCAATCGCAACCAACGAGACTGAAGAAGGCCGTCAACAAAACAGGAGAGTTGAAGTTGTCATTGTAGCTAATAAAAAGTTGCAACGTGCCGCTAAAAATGGTGACACTGCTGCATTTCAATAACGAAGAGGAACGTAACTTATAATGGAACAGTAAGCTTGCTGGATTGGTCCCCGTGACCAATCCTTTTTTTATGTCATCTTGATCCATTAAATCATTCGTACATTAGTAATCTACGGAAACAAACAAAACTAACTAATATGAAACGTCCTCTTGGCATCATCCTTATCATTGCAGCGCTCGTCTTTGGCTTTTTCGGAATTAATAAACTCGACGAAAGCGGCGGCACGGTTAACATCCTCGGCATCAAGATTTCCGCGCATGATGAAGGCGCTAAGCAAACAGGATATATCTTCCTGGGACTTGCTGCTGTGTGCCTGATAGCTGGTGTGGTATCAATGAAAGGGAAATAAATTCCTGAAGCTCTATTGAGCTATGATATTAAAAGCCTGATACCTGATACCTGACTCGTGATTCAAGCAAGGCGCTCATGCAAAATTAAAGAATGAAATGGAGGGATCTCCGATGCACTTCCAACTGTAATCCTTCCCCTTTCTCATAGTGATCCTGCGTTCAATACAATGAAAATTCTGCAAGCTGCACGCTGCAAGCCGCATGCAGTTCTCCCGCGGTATTTCTAAAAAGAAATGGTGGGACTCCGTTGCGCAACGATCTTGTTCCTTTGCTCCCTGTTTCTATACTTCATTAGACTTATAACTTCCGGTATACAATTTTGTCAAAAGCGAAGCCACTCCGACTGGCCAAAATTTTCGAAACATTATTCCATCCTCTTCTAGCCTTCGGGACGCTTCAATCGCCGAGGAAGTTTCAGATTCCGCATGAATCCTGTGATGAACCAATGCCTCAGGTATGAAAACAAATCTCCCTTTCATAATCGCGAGACGAGACCATGCTTCCCAGTCGACACTGACTGTAAACTGAGAGGAAAATTCAAATCCCTGAAGTCGGTCAAGGCAATACATAACCGTGGGCGCACCAATGGGACATCCAAATGCTAAGAGTCGCCATTTCCAATAGGTGGATTGCAGGTTATTTTTGACCGGCATAAAAAATCGAAGCATCAATTGTTTGACGCGAAGAAGTGTGTTTTTTGTACGCAGTTCTTTCCCCGCGATTTCGTTATAATCGGTAAAACAAATCAGATTGTCATCGAACCGGATCACTTCGTTCAGGCATTTTTCCGTATACGTTGACAGATATACATCATCCTGATGTGCCAGTGTTACATATTTTGTTTGAGCCTGGTACAGCGCAAAATTCCAGTCATGTGCGATCCCTTTTCCGGATTCAGTACTATAGACAGGGATGCCGTTACGATTGGCAATGGAGGTAATATATTCTGAAGGGGTGGACGTGGTAATGAAGATATCACTTGCTACTGTCTGAGCTTTCAGCGAATCAATGCATGCCTGTAAGAACGGCGAGTCTTTATAGACCATGACAGCAAAAGAATGATCTTTCATGTGGTTTGATCAAAAATAAATCTCAATTCGTTATGAGTGAAATGTCGTCCGACAGCTTCATGATTGAGTGGAAAATACCTGGATTTGACCAGTTTGTATTCCTGTTCTTTCATCAGATCATGTGCTTCAAGGTATTTGCCATTTATAAAAGTCCTGTGTGTTGCATCTGATTTATATCCTGCAATGCCCGGCACCGTAAATACAATCCGACTAATACCCAATCTGTGACAACTTTTAAAAATTTTCCTGATGACTGCATGTGCGTCATCTATATGTTCAAGGACGTGGTTCATGGTGAATGTTGAATAAACATTCTCCGGGATCATTTTGAATTCGTAATCATCCGTTTCCGGATCATACACATCAACAGTAAGACCTGTAGCCCTGCAATACGCGGCAGCTACCGGATTCACTTCAAAACCAATAGACCCTTCGGGCAATATTTTTAATAATTCACCTGTACCGCAACCAAAGTCAATGCATTTGCCAATGCAATACGATTTAATGTCACGGAGATAGAACGTACGAATCCAACGACATAAGGCGCCCCGGTTGTGGAGATATTCAAAATATTCATGAGAATAGAGGTCGTCTGTTTCACTCATTTTTTGGGATAGTTTTCAATATCATAATTAGCAGCAGACAGGAGCAACTGAAAACCAAGGGTAATTAGTAATGTGGGTATCACGACTGTTCCGGTAGGCGCTTCTATATGACTGGTTGCATATTTTATAAAATTAACACCACCATAGATCGCTCCAAACAAAAACAAAGGCACACCAAACAAGATATAAACTGAAGCAATATTAAATTCAAAAAGAAAATATTTCAGGAGAATACGTCGGAAAAATGCAGTCGTAAGTTTTGGTGGAAATTCAAATAACGTTCGGGTGACGGAAAGACCGGAAATTTCATCACCATATTTTGCTTTCATAGATATGTCCTGTACGACGGCTCTGGCATGATACATTTCAATCAGCATGGAGGATTCAAAAAAATACCGGGTATGGATTTTTTTGAAATTGATGTTTTTTAAAACATCCTCCGATATTGCTGTGTACCCATTCGTCGGATCGAAAATATTCCAATACCCGGATGCAGCTTTAATTAAGAAGCTAAGTCCCAGGTTACCAATCCGCCTGGTGAATGGCATTTGTCGCAGTGCGATCAGGTCCCGAAACCGGTTGCCTTTTGTCACATCTGCTTTTCCATCAACAATAGGTTTGAGTAATGCATTAATGTATACCGGATCCATCTGACCATCACCATCAATTTTAATGGTGATATCTGCTTCCAGTTCCATTGCTTTTTGGTACCCTGTGATCATAGCGCCGCCAACACCCTGGTTTTTATCGTGCCGGATATAAATGATCCGTTTTTCTTTTGGTAAAATTGCCTGTATAACTGAATCGGTATCATCTTTAGATGCATCATTCACCAGGATGATCCATAAGATATCTGACGGAATGCCATCGATCACTTGTTCAATATGACGTGAGACATTATAGCAGGGAATGACAACAGCCAGCCTCATTTATCATTTCGTTTATAGATTACATGACCCGGTAATCCAATAATGCCTGTCATACATTCCACCTCGACATCCTGGGGCTGATACGTAAAGACAATATATTTTATACCCAGTTGTGTCAACCTCGGCGAACAAGGATCCATCCGTATCATATACATGTCATTTTGTTTTAGAGAAAATTCGAGGGAATCTTTTCCATCTATCAGTGTTGTCAGGCCAATATGAGCAAACCTGTTGTATACACTGTCAAATTTCATTTCCGGGTCGAGCACATGTAATTTATCAAATGGAGGTACCACCTGTACACCGTTTAAACAATTGACACCAGTAGATTTGACGAAGTTTGAATTAATGATGTTTCCAAAAACTGCCCAGCCTGCATCAGGATCCTGTCTGCGAATATCAGCTATTGCCTTGTACGTCTCATTTTCAAAATAAGGAGCCATGCCAGCGCTAAGTGGATTGACTCGGAGATTAGGTAGTACGGTCATGAGTAGGAGAGAACAGAATATAATCCTGTACGTCTGATGTCTGTGAAATTGCAGAATCAACCACGTCAACGAAGTAAATAGCAGAGTTGCGGTAATAACTTTTACTTCTGAAAAATAAATGTCCAGTTGATGATTTACCGCGCTGTTGATAAGGTACATAACTGCTGCAATGATGACAAAGGATCCAATTTGTGTAGGCAGGTTATTTTTAAGGATCGTGATCTGATGCCGTGCTAAAAACAGGATGGTGAAGACAACATTTGTAAAGCCAAAAATGAAAAAGACCCTATTCGACGGACTGACTGATAAAAAAGAAAGTTTGGCCAGGAAAGAAGGAAAGCCAATGATCATCCATAGTAACATCACTACCTGGAAAATCATCAGACACAAAAGAAGAGGATCTATTTTTCTAATCCTGATCCAATCTGCCACCAGCAGGAAGATCGGTAGGATGGATATCATCAGGAAAGATGACAGTTCGCAAATATTTCCCCATGCAGGTGGAAAATTTTGCTCTCCCATAAACCAGCTGAAATTGTCGGCAAACATTTTCGCTATTGAAAAATCTCCTCCCAACTCACTTCTCTTGCCGGGATACACCGTATTGGTGAGCAGGGAAATTGTCTCATTCGTTTCCTGATAGAAAAGTGTCAGGAAGATTCCCAAAAAGAGAAGAGTTATTGCCAAAGCTGCCATTCTCCAGGACAGCAGACTTTTAGAAGTTGATGTCAGTATCGTTTTTTTGGAATATAAAAATCCAACCATGGCAGCCAATAAAAAGTATGCAAACGGCACCTGGTATGCAGGATATAATATCATAGCATAGGAATACGCAGAAAAAATCAGAACAACTGAAGCGATCATGATCTTATGCGGACGATTTCCCAGAAGAATGTACATCACCGCGATCACACTTAGCATTCCATACGTAAATAATTCTGTGTAGATAGACCACCATTGTGTAGCAGAAGATAAGAACAGCCACAAGCTTCCGATAAGACTCAGCAGAAAATGATTCTTTGTAAAAAGCATCAGGAAGAGAAACGAAACGATCAGGAACGGGAAAATTTTGAAATTCCAGTGCCATGCGAATGCCCGTTCGATGTCAAGGAAATAATATCCCCAGAATGCAGGCTTCACGATGCTTGCAATATGATGGGTGGGCAGGTTAAAAACTAAAGGTGTAGCACCAGCACCCAGACCTTCGTTCGTCACAGGGAAATTATTGGCATGCTGAGACAGAATAAAACCGGAATACACCTGCCATTCATCGGAGCGAATCGGACGAGGCGTGCCTGCCAGTATACCGCGTTGTGGATCTCCGTCATCGTTTGCAAAGAAATTCCAGTTACCAATTGAAGCGTTATGCCATTTGAGGGAGATGAACAGGAAAAAGAGGAAGGTGCAAATCCCGATATAGATCCATACTTTTTTATCAAATCGGATCAGATCGGCCGGTGAAGACTGCGCAATATTTTTCTTCGTGGTCGTGGAAGCAGGATAAGATGCCTGGTACGGAGGCGCAGTGGGTTTGCGTTCTTTTTGACTCATCCGGTTGGCGTTGGAGTAAATATACCATTTTGGCTCCGATTCAACGATTGCTCTCCAAAGGCTATCTTTACCCCTCAATTTTTTCACTACCATGTTCGCTACATCCCGGCAGACCGTTGATATCGAAGCACTTACAGCCCGACTTCCGAAACTTAGTGTCACGTACGAGGCTGCCCATCCCTATCCCCACATCGTACTTGAAAATTTCCTCAACCCTGAATTGCTGGAAGCCTGCATCAACGAATTTGATCAGCTCAACAATACTGATGGATGGATCAACTATGTTCACTTCAATGAAAAGAAGCGTGGGCTAAACAAACTTGAGTTGCTGCCGGATTCGATTAAGAAAGCAATTCACGAACTAAACACACCAGAGTTTCTTGAATGGCTGAGTCAACTGACAGGTATAAAAAATCTGCAGAAAGATGATATGCTGGAAGGTGGAGGTATCCATCAATCCACACGTGGTGGCTATCTCAATATTCATGCAGATTTTACGGTACATCCGCATCATCGTCACTGGCAGCGCAGAATCAATTTGCTGGTGTATCTAAATAAGGACTGGCAGGATGATTGGGGAGGCAAACTCGAATTATGGGATCGCGAGATGAAAGGATGTGAGCAACAAATCCTGCCGATCTTCAATCGTTGTGTCATCTTCAATACCGATCCGGATTCCTTTCACGGACACCCCGACCCAATGACCTGTCCGGAAGGACACTATCGCAGATCTATTGCACTATACTATTACACCATCGAAGACAATCCATTAAAACGATCTACGCATTACGTCGCGCGTCCTGAAGAAAAGGATAAGGAGATGATGGTGAAGCTGGATAATTTTATGATCGCCGTATACACCCGATTGAAAGGAATGCTGGGATCGAATGATCAAATCATCAGCAAGATCCTACGGATTTTTTCGAAGAAAAAATAAGTAGCGACAACCACTCACCACTCAAGGCTGATCAATGCCCATTGACACTTCGACTCCGCTCAGTGCAAGACATTCACCACTGACACTTCGACTCCGCTCAGTGCAAGCCATTCACCACTGACACTTCGACTCCGCTAAGTGCAAGCCATTCACCACTGACACTTCGACTCCGCTCAGTGCAAGCCATTTACCATTGACACTTCGACTCCGCTCAGTGCAAGCCATTCACCATTGACACTTCGACTCCGCTTAGTGCAAGCCATTGACCATTGACACTTCGACTCCGCTCAGTGCAAGCCTGACTACTGACTACTAACGCTTCACGGCTCACGCGGTACTTCCCGCTTAAGAAAGACAAATCCATTCTTCCGATATAACTCTTTCAACTCTGAATACTGTGTAAAACGATCGATACGATCCAGCTTTGTCACAAAATAGACCGGCTTATCAATATCTCCTGTGAGAAGCCATTCCTGATCATCTGACTTTTCATTTACCGGTTTTGTTTTTTGAGTATAAAACAAATGAGCATAGGTCTTATAGCCCAAAGGTCGCACATAACAATCTTCTCCCTTCCGTGCCTCAAAAAATTCTATAGCTGCTCCTTGTGAGTACTGTTCTATTTTGGGAACGATTATAACGGCAGCCAAAAAAATCACGATGGCTGTTCCTCCGAAAAGTATCCAGGCAGCTTTCATGTATTGTTTGGTAATAAGCTGGATACCCCCGATGATAATGATGGTCAAAAACAGGATTCCGATAAGACTTTCCAGGCCCGACCAATAGACATCTGCCATCATATTGCCCTGAACAAATTTATCTTCTATGCGGGGTATCCATTGCGTGATGTTTTTGGCAAAAACCGGCAGGGCTATTAATGCCGCAGAAATTACACCCCCGATGAAAAAAAGTATATACGGTATATACTTTTTGATACGTAGTTCTTTTAGTTCGGCTTTATATAAAGTGTAGGCTGCCAGAAATGTCACAGGAAACCATGCCATCGATGAATAATGAATGATCCGGGATTTCACTATCGTAAATAGGATCGTCACCACCCAAAAAAGGATGAGCATCCATTTTTTAAAATCCCTATCATATAATTTTTCACCTGGGGTTTTGAAAAATGACCTGATCGCAAGAATCGATGCAGGAAAACAACCCAACAAAATAACTACATAGTGATAGCCAAAAAATCCTTTTTGACCTGCATCGTGCGTGGTGAAGAGCCGTACCTGGTATCGCATAAACTCCTGGATAAACCAAGGCCCATTCTTAAGAGTCTCGTACCCATACCACAGCAGGGTTACGATCATAAACACACCAACGTAGAGTAATACATGCCACCATGAAAAATAGAAACGGAATCGATTCAATATGAAATATAATCCCGCAGTCAAACCAAAAATCATCAAAGCCACCTGCCCTTTTGTAAGGATCGCAAGCCCCATAAAAATGCCGGACAAGATGATATATGACAATTGTGTTTTCTGCAATTGTCGCGCTTCCGGATCATTTCTTTTCCAGTGATAGAAAATGAAAAAATAAAGTGACAGAAAAATAAAGAGGTTAAACCAGGGATCAATAATTCCTGTCTTAAAGTACATATTAGGAAACAGGGATCCTGCGTATGCAAGTGCCCATAAGAGACCAAATGTATGATCGTACAATTTCCGGCCGCACAGGTACACCACGATAAGTGTCAGGATACCACAAAGTGCATTTGGAAAGCGGGCTGCAAATTCATTGACACCAAAAGCCTTCATCGCAGTGCTCTGTAACCAGAAATACATAGGTGGCTTTTCCCAAAAAGGTTTGAAATCCACATACACACGGGTATAATCCTCAAGAATGATCATCTCGCGGGAAATCTCAGCAAAATTGATCTCGTCCCAGTCAAATAAATGCACCTTTCCCAGAAAGGGAATAAAGAGGAATGCCCCTACAGCAAAAATGACGAGGATAACTAGACCTTTTGAATTCATAGCCGACAATCGCGGGCAAAGTAAATCAAAATGCTCCCAAAACCATTTGAAAAAACCCTGGCAAGCCAACGATTCAATACCATGTGCCATTTGATTTTATATGTGCTGGTGAAATTCTGGAGTTATGTCCTCTGCAATACAATAATGTAAGCTAAGATTGGCGTACCTTTAAATATACTTGAATTGAATTCTCCGGTTATGAGAAATATGCTTATCGTTTTTTCATGGATATTTATAATAGCCTTAGCATCTTGTGATCCAGATACGACCCCACCTTCTGAGCCAGATCCGGTCGTACCACCAAGTTCACTTACATTCAAATGTCGATCCGATACCACAATTTATATAGGGGAACCTCAAATTCCGATTAGCGAAATTGAAGTGGAGAGCCCCATGGTAATATCAGATTGTCAAATGGGTCAATATGTGATTAATTCAAACTTACCAGATGTGCTAACTCCCGGACAACATCATATTACTTATTTAGCGTATGATCAATGCGGAAATGCTGCCAATTGTTCCTATACCCTGTCTGTGATTTATGATTACCGGTGGGACTACCTGGGAACATACAATGGGACTTACCGCTGTTCTTCATTTCCAAATCCACATCCTTATCCTATGCGCGATACGTTTGTTGAGGTCTCGTTAAGTTTAAAACCTGACCATCTGTTCGTTGGTGATGATGAAGTGTTTGTGGATTCTACCGGAAAATTTCCATACCCATCAACTGGAGGATATAGATTCTATGGTTTTCATTTTGAAAATGACAGTCTGCACAGGTACCAGATCTGGGGTGTGATCAACAGCCAGTCCAGTTGTTATTTTCATGGAAAAAAGGAGTGACCGGAGAACATAAAAAAAACCTGGATCAACTTACGTCATCCAGGCCTGGTATTCTTTGACAAATGTTCTTAATGAGAATTAATCTACAATAATATACCGGACTTGTCAAGTTTTATTTTCATGTGATGCCTGACGGGCATATATAGACCCAAACTGGCATTTTCGAGTGTTACAGGAGTGTGTAATAGTAAACGAAGGGTCTTCCTGAGCCATAAGTCGACTTGACCGGACGAGAGCCCCTGAAGTGACACTTGACATATATTTTTTCATGTGATCTGTAACCTCTTAAATATCATGGTAATAAGAAATGACCTTATTTTATTACTTTTCTCAGACATCATATAAGCCAGTAATTTTCCGCTTATCCCCCACTACATTGTGACTCCATTCACATTATTCCCCCTGACCTGTACCTTTTTTATGTACCTTTGGAAACCTAAATATTCTGAAAAATGAATTCGTTATTGTTTTTAAGTTTTCCAGGGGGTTCAGAGTGGTTTATCATCCTCTTCGTAGTTCTTCTACTGTTTGGAGGCAAAAAAATCCCGGAACTGATGCGAGGATTAGGCAAAGGTATCCGTGAATTTAACAGTGCCCGCAGTAATATCGAAACGGAGATCAAGGAAGGCATGCGCGAAGCTGACCGGAAAGTGATCGAGGAAAGTAAAAAAGAGGCCTAACCAGTTTACCCATCCAACATGAATATGAAATTTGGCTTACTTGCCTTAGGGCTTTTTATGTCTTCATTACATGTCGACGCCCAGAAGTTTGGTTACATTAATTCCGCCCAGATCATTGAGGCTCATCCAATGGTAAGCGGTGCAAACGCAGAATTGGAAACGTTTCAGAAAAGTCAGCTTGAACCATTTGAAGTTAAAGCAAAAACGTTCCAGGATAAATACCGCAAGTATCTTGAGGATGCCAATAGTGGTGTGATGTCACAGGTCACTATGGAAGCTAAACAAAATGAATTGCGGACAGAGCAACAAGCACTCGGCGAGGAAGAACAACAGATAAAGTTTAAGATCCTGCAGAAAAGAGAAGAATTACTCAAGCCGATCCTTACTGAAGTAGACAACATCATACAGGCAATCGGAAAGGAAGGTCAGTATACGATGATCTTCGATACCAGTGTCGGCGGTGCCCTTCTGTATACAATCGAAAGTGATGATCTCACGGCAGCCGTGAAAGCAAATTGTATGTCAGTCAAGCCTTAAACACTCATCAGCATTTCCTCTTATTATTTGGTTAGCTCTGTGTAAAACCAGCGACTTTTTCCCATTGTACAATACCTGTGTAATTTTGGTTTTCAGAAACAATCACCACGGGCAGTTTGTGTTGCTGCATGAATCCAATAAGGTTTGATACAGGCGTATCGTGTGGTACCACAGCGGGCGCAGGAATAATATAAGCATCAATAAAAGTATCTTCTCCTTGTGCTTTTGCAAACCGGTTCAGTTGCTCACGAGTAATATACCCGGTGGGTACACCCGGCCGCGACCAGACAATAAAACTTTCTCCAAGATTATTTTCCGTTAGACGTATAGCCTCCGACATTCTGATGCCTGTATGAAGCAAGTGCTGAAGGGGGACCATCAGATCACCGGCAGTGGTCTTCGTCATTTTTTCAATCCGCTGCTGAACCTGATTTTCCTGGCGGGCGGTGAAAAATATAAACACTCCAATCAGCGCCATAATCGGCTGAACAAAAATGACTCCGGTAATAAACATACAAATCGCGATAAACTGACCCGCGTAAGATGCAATCTTAGTTGCCTTAGCCCGACTCATTCGTAGCGAAAGCAGGCTGCGCAGGATGCGTCCGCCATCCATCGGAAATGCAGGGATGAGATTGAATAACCCAAGTAGTGTATTGGTTAACAGTAAGAGTTTAAAATAGGGTAGGCTGGAACCTTCCAAATTCCAGAAGATACCACTCAGGATATTTTCATCAGTTGCAACAGCATATCCTATGAGGATAAGAAATGCTATCGCAAAGTTGACTGCCGGTCCGGCAAGTGCAACCCAAAATTCCTGTCCCCTGCCTTCAGGCATACGTTCCAGACGTGCTATGCCTCCGATAGGGGTCATGATGATATCATATGTATTAACACCAAACCTGCGAGCCACCAGCGCATGTCCAAATTCATGCAGGATGACACATACCACCAGACTTAATACATTGCCGATGGCAATGAGTGTCGTGACTGGATCATAGCCATCACGGCTGTTGGAATACACGACCCACAACAATAGAAAGCCAAAACTCCAGTGAATCTTCAGGGGGATACCTGTCACTGTCGCGACATGAAAAGATCCTTTCATATCAGGTGTGCATCAACGATGGAATCGGTTGGTATAATTCACCTTTGAGGATGGATCTTGATATGACAAGTCGTTGTATTTCACTGGTGCCTTCATAGATCTGCGTGATCTTGGCATCTCGCATGAGCCGCTCGACATGATATTCCTTGACATAACCATACCCTCCATGGATCTGTACAGCTTCCACAGTATGTTTCATGGCTACTTCAGATGCAAACAATTTCGCCATGGCAGAAGCAGTGCTGTAATCCTGTCCCATATCCTTTAGCTGAGCAGCACGATATACCAGGAGGCGTGCAGCTTCTATTTCCGTGGCCATATCGGCCAGTTTGAATGCAATCGCCTGATGCTGCATGATCGGTTTGCCAAAAGCTTCTCGTTCCTGCGCATATCTTAATGAAAGTTCATAGGCACCTGCTGCGATTCCTAAGGCCTGTGCTGCAATTCCTATCCTGCCACCATCCAATGTTGTCATTGCAAATTTGAATCCGAAGCCATCTGTTCCAACTCGGTTTTCCTTAGGGACTTTTACATCACTGTACATGATCGAGTGGGTGTCAGATGCACGTATTCCCAGTTTATCCTCTTTGCCACCAATAGTGACACCTGGCCATGCCTTTTCGATGATGAGGGTATTTATGCCCCGATGTTGTAGTTCAAGATTGCTTTGTGCCATGACGAGATGCACGGATGATTTTTTACCATTCGTGATCCAGTTTTTGGTTCCGTTTACCAGGTAGTGATCACCATGGTCTTCAGCTGTGGTGCGCTGGCTTGTTGCATCACTTCCTGCTTCAGGTTCTGAAAGACAAAATGCACCCAGCCATTCTCCGCTCGTAAGCCTGGGAAGATATTTTAGTTTTTGTTCTGTATTCCCATAATTCTCTAATCCCCAGCAAACAAGCGAATTGTTGACAGACATGATCACAGAAGCACTGGCATCGATTTTTGAAATTTCTTCCAGTGCAAGAACATAACTCATCGTGTCCATGCCACCCCCTCCATAATTCGGAGATACCATCATCCCCATAAAACCCATCTCGCACATCAACTGTACCTGAGCTGTAGGGTAGATCATGTCCCGGTCACGGTCGATGACGCCCGGAAGGAGTTCTCTTTGCGCAAAATCTCTTGCAGCCTGCCGTACGGCGAGTTGATCTTCTGTAAGTTGAAAATTCATGGGGTGAAAATAAGGAAAAAGGCTTAGGCTTAGGGGAAGGCTAAGGAAAAGGAGGCTGACTTTAAGAGGAAGAGCGTTTGAACTTATAGGCCGGATGTATGCAACCTTTGAGTTAATGTATATTAGCGAATAAGAAAATTTATCAATTGCCACAAAAGCGAAAGAAATAAATGGGGAAGCAAACAAAACTATCCGCTCTGTGGAAACAGTAGAGATAAAATTTATAACTCCTCTGCCTCTGCCATAGCCTCATCCGTAGACTCATCTTTAGCCTCGCCTGCCTTATGCTCATATACAATGTCACTGTTAAAGTCTCCAATGAATCCGGACCACAATGGCTTGAATGGATGCTCCAGGAACATATTCCCGAAGTGATGAGGACTGCCTGTTTTACATCATTCAGATTGTTGCATCTGGAAGGTTATGATGATGAGGAAGGGACAACGTACGCGATCCAGTATACTTGTCCAAATCAGGAACTGTTTGATATCTATCAAAAAGAACATGCACCCACAATGCAAAGAAAACATCAGGAAGCTTTTAATGGGAAATATGTGGCATTTCGCACAATCCTGACTATTATTTCCGAAGGATAGTCGACTACACTGATTCGTAGTGAAGGCCAAAAAGAGTGACGGGTATTATTTCATTTTTCTGTGGGTCTATCTCAAGGGTTCGCCAAATATTGAAATTATATAAGCTTCAAACTTTTATATATAACTCACTTCAAAAGGTTAAAAAACTTTAAAGTTTTTCAGGTGTTTTAAATCCAAAACGTACCAAGGTTACGTACTTATAACGATCGTAGGATCTTTCATCTCTTGCTATACCTGATATATAAATGGGTGGCGGTTGATTCTGGAACCCTATAAGACATTTATTTTAGTCTCAATTTTTTTTTATAACCACAAAAAATTCAATGAAATGAAAAAAATTTCAACCATTCATTTATTGCGATTGACGGTTGTTATCATGATGATGACACCGGTTTTTCAATTGTTCGGATCCAGTCACCGGGAAGCGCCGATGATTGCGTACGACCCACTAGCAGATAACACGGACCTCTACGCATTTCGGAGTCCTGACAATCCCGAGATGATCACCATTATTGCAACGTACATTCCGATGCAATTGCCTCATGGTGGTCCGAATTACTATACGTTTGGACAAGAGATCCGGTATGAGATCCACATTGACAATAACATCAACACAGGAACTTCTTTAGGTCTCAATAATATAAAAAATGGTGATGATATTATATACCGTTTTACGTTTACGAAGGTTAATGAAGATCCATCCACGTTTTTCAACATTCGCCTAGGGATGCAGAATCAGAAGACAACTTACAAGGTGGAAAGAAGTATGAATGGCGGAAAATTTTTCACCACCATTTTGACGGGTGGAGTTGTCCCTCCGTACAACATTGGCCCTCGTTCCATTGAGAGTCCAGTAGGATTAAATGCGCCTTCGTATGAAAGTCTATTTACGAATTCATTTGAATCAGCATCAACGGGTGAAACCATCTTTGCAGGACCTGTAGATGATCCATTCTTTGTGGACCTTGGCGGAATCTTTGACTTAGGTGACGCACCTCGTCAATCCGGACCTGCACGTGATGGTTTAAGCTGCTATAATGCAAGTGCCATTGCCATCCAGGTGCCTATCTCAACGTTACAAAAAGATCGGAAAAATGTCAGTCAGGCTATCAATATCCTCGATCCGGATTATGTGATCGGTGTATGGGCATCTGCGAGCAGGAGAAAAATCAGAGTTCTTCAGGGCGTTCAACAGAATTCATTCCCTGAAAAACCATTGGTTGAAGAAGTAGGTAATTGGGTGCAAATTTCCCGCATCGGTATGCCACTAACGAATGAAGCTATTATTCCAATTGGCCAAAAGGATATTTGGAATTTCTATACTCCATACAATGCAATTCCAGGTCATAATGAGTATTTCTACAATCCAGAGTTGGCCTTGTACATGGATGATGACCTCTTTGGAGGAGCAGTTCCTGCATTTGCGCCACTTCGTATCCAGGAAGCATCGTTACAGGCTTTTGATTTCACCAATGGTGCTGATGGTCTCTTTCCACTGAAAGGCTCAGCGGCTCTTAATGGTACCGCGCTTGCTGAAGCTGCTTTTGGAGCATTGCTACTTCCTGCTGCAGGTAAACCACGTTCCGTAGATCTTTGGCCGATATTCCACACAGGAGTTCCAAACATGCGTCCATACCAATTGGCAACAGGTAAGAATGGAGATCCACTGGCAGCTGGAAAACCTTTCATCCATAATTTCCTTCCAAACGGAGGAGATATGCTCCGATTGAATATGGCCGTTCCGCCAACTGATAGAAATAGTGCTTCCTTTAGTTCACTTGGACTTATTTGGGCTGCAGTACTAGGTCTCACGGATCCAGCGTTTGCAAATACAAATATTGAATTCATTCCTAATATGGATGGATTCCCGAATGGCAGAAGGTTGGAAGATGATGTTACACGTATCGAATTACAAGCTGTAGGTGGTATTGTTTTGGCCGCTCTTGGCTTGTGGTATGATGATTACACTGTAGGAGATGCGAATCCGGTAACACAGGATCTACAGGATGTACTTGGGTATACAACGGGCGTAGAAAAGAATGATACTACATTTCGCAGTTCATTCCCATATGTGCAGTTACCTTGGGCTGGCACGAGTAAATGTGGTGGTGCCCCGGTAGATGGATCAACATCAGGATTGGTGTCTGGAAATCTAGGCCTAACGACTCCTATAGGAATCATGTCACCGATACTTGTACAAAAGGAGAATAAAGTAGATGCGAATGGCTATCCTAATCCATTCATATCTTCCACTACCATACAATACCATGTAGCCACTCAAAGTGATGTTAAGGTTACGGTGTTTGATATGAATGGCAGATTGGTGCAGACGCTGGAAAATAGCCGTAAGGATGCAGGTCGATATGAGATTAATTGGGATGCCAATGATTCTGAACCTGGGATTTACACGGTTGTTCTGACAGTTGATAATAAAGTAATTCAGACGTTACAAGTAGTGAAGTCAGAATAAAGTATAAGTGGTTGATTGAAACAGGCGATAAGGAGTTAATTCTCTTTATCGCCTTTTTATTTTTCAATACGCTATAAAAAAGGCGCTTGTTTCGAAGCGCCTTTAAATAACTCTGGGAGTGTACATAATATTAATCGTAAGCGTAAAAGCTGGAAGCAATTTCAATTGCTTCGTCTTCCTGGCCGTCTGCGTAAACAATTACCACTAATAGATTCGTGCTGCTTTCTTTGTCGAGTAATGCCATGAGCACAGCGTTAGTACCATCCTTTCTTCCTTTAACGTAATACCCGGTGAAATCATCGATATCAATCTCATCACCTTCCTGGATCCGGTCATAATCGAGTTCAGCTGCCATATCATCAACTGCATCGGCGAGATCATCTGCGGTGATGGTCTTATCCTGTATCGGTAGGATACTCAGGAATAGCGCTCCATTATCGGCTGTAAACTCATCGGCATTATTAGTTTCAATCTCAAAATCATCCGGTACGGTAAAACCAACACCGTGGGTATCCCAGATCATGTCAGTTTGAGCAAGTGCTGTACCGCTCAGCAATAAGCAAAATACACAAGTAAGTGTCTGAAAAAATTTCATACGTAATCTTTAGTGGTTAAAAGTCCTTTTGTAAAACAGCCTTGCAGGAAAGGGGTGACTTCAGGTCTGATCTCACATATCGCGGCAAATGTAATTTTATTTTGTGATTGTTCACTTATAGAGCAAGAATACAAGCAGTAAGGACAGCTTTAGAATTGAAAGAAACAGAGCTTGATTATTATAAATAAATAATTTCTACGTACCTGCTAAAGTTTTCGATTATTTCCAAATACAGGACTTGATTATA
Source organism: Chitinophagales bacterium (assembly GCA_038203125.1). Taxonomy (GTDB): domain Bacteria; phylum Bacteroidota; class Bacteroidia; order Chitinophagales; family Saprospiraceae; genus Opimibacter. The sequence continues at coordinate 18,929 of JBBREG010000004.1, read as the reverse complement.
CAGATATGACCAGTAAGGAAATTACACAGTACACCTTTTAGTTTGTATCTTTTAGTTTTTACCTTACCACTGCGGTCGTTGAGCGGAGTCGAAACGATACGTTGACGGTCGTTGAGCGGAGTCGAAACGATACGTGACTGTCGTTCACCGGAGTCGAAACGATACGTTGACGGTCGTTGAGCGGAGTCGAAACACCTGCATGAATACCACTGCGGTCGTTGAGCGGAGTCGAAACGATACGTTGACGGTCGTTCACCGGAGTCAAAACGATACTGACGGTCGTTCACCGGAGTCGAAACGCCTGCATGAATACCACTGCGGTCGTTGAGCGGAGTCGAAACGTAAAACTGAATTTTCACAGAGGTGATTTTCCAGCCCAAACTGATTACCGAATACCAAATACCAAATACCGATTACCGATTACTATTTACGTCCGGCTTCGAGTAAGATGGTATGCTGAGCACCATATGTCTTTGCAATATTTTCAGTCACAAACGTGGTTTCTGTATCACCGTAGGCCACGATACGCTGGTTAATCAATATCACCTGGTCAAAATAATCACGGACGGTTGCCAGGTCATGATGCACGACGAGAAGCGTTTTTCCCTGAAGGGACAGTTTGCGCAATACACGGATAATATGTTCTTCTGTTGTGATATCGACGCCCACAAAGGGCTCATCAAGCAAGAGAATATCGGCTTCCTGACACAATGCACGTGCGAGGAAAACTCTCTGCTGTTGTCCGCCGGATAAGGCACCAATTTGACGTGAAGAAAGATCGAGTATCGATAATTCTTCCATGGCTTCATCGGCTTTCTTATGGTCATTGGCGTCCATCCGTTGCCAAATCGTTTTCGCCGGATATCGTCCCATTAAGACAATATCTTTTACGGTGGCGGGAAAGGTCCAGTCCACCTCATCTTTTTGGGGTACATAGGCCATGCGTCTCCTATTGTCAGACACATCTTTTCCAAAAATTTTGACTACACCCGAATTCGGTTCGAGAATACCCAGGATTGCTTTGAAGAGTGTCGATTTTCCTGCACCATTCGGCCCGAGTACTCCAATGACTTTACCTTCCTGGATCTGCAGATATACATTGGTCAGCACTCGTTTTTTATCATACGAGACTGAGAGACCTTCTACCGTAATGGGGTGTGTCATGCTGTTTTAGTTCGTTTCCGAAAGAGCCACATTACTAAGATCCCTGCCAGGAAGACTCCACCTAATATGATAAACCATTTGGATGTGCCTTTGGATGTGCTGCTGTCATCTGTTGATGCAGCAGAAGTACCTAATAGGCCATTCACGATGACATCTGTATTCTGACGAATCATATTGATATAGGTGTCTGCAGGACTGTCTTTGTCGCCGAGTGAATCGCTATATAATTTTCCACCGATCCTTATTTTATTATCAGAAGCAACCTGTTCCAGTAATTTCGGGTTTATGGTGCTTTCAATAAACACAACAGGGATTTGATTCTTTTGAATGATCTCATTTAAGCGGATAAGGTCTGATGTGCGTACATCTGCATCAGTGGAAGTTCCTAAGACGGATTCCAATTGTACGCCATATCGATTACCATAATAATGAAAGGAATCATGACTGGTGATGAGGATACGTTTTGATGTGTCAACCAGGGCTATTCGTTCGCGGATATAGATATCCAAATCTTCCAGTTGCTTGACATATGCTGCGAAATTGACATTGATTTTTTCAGCGTGCTCAGGGAGGATCGTACGGATCGCATTCCTGATATTTTGTGCATAGATTATACCATTCAGGGGATCCATCCATGCGTGCGGATCAGTAGCATTCTGATGTTTCGGGCTGATAATCGGACCGATACCTTGAGTGATAGTTACAACAGTAGCTTTTGTACCACTGTTTTTGATGAGTTCGGAAATCCATCCTTCAAAGGTGAATCCATTTTGTAGAATCACATCTGCTTTGACAATTAATTGAACATCGCCTGGTGTGGGTTCATAGATGTGTGGATCACCACCGATCGGGACAATGGTTGCGGTTTCGATCAGGTCACCTCCGATGTTAGCGGCTATGTCAGCAAACATGGATGCAGTTGCTACGACTAAAGGTTTTTTATTTCCCGATTGGGCCTCGAGAGTTACGTGCGTCAGACAGCAAAAGCTGATGATCAGGACGGAGGCTATTGTTTTAAAAGGGATCATATGTTGCTAGTGAGTTTTATGAAAATATTTTGTGCGACTTTGCCGGAAAGATTCAATTGTCGTTGATCGATGGAAATGAGGATCGTCTGATCATACGAATCTGTTCCATTCATGGTGATGTGAGTACCCAGATTGACGCCTTTCTCTGTGAGGTGCCTCAGGAATGAAGGGTCGGATTCGCGTACGGCAATCACCACACCTTCCTGATCTGGCTTTAAATCTGATAATGGCATCTGTGCGCGTAGGGTGTACTTGCCCTGTGCATTGGGGATCGGATCGCCATGCGGGTCGAATTTTGGAAAACCCAGGAAGGAATCCAGTTTTTCGATCAGCGGGTCGGATTGAATGTGTTCGAGCTCTTCGGCGATTTCATGCACTTCATCCCAGGTCATGCCGAGGGATTTAACGAGAAAAACTTCCCACAGGCGATGTTTTCGGATGAGCATGGTGGCGATCCGGCTTCCATGGTCTGTAAGGGATGCGCCTTTATACCGTTGATAGATGATGAATTCTTTTTCAGCGAGCTTTTTGAGCATGTCGGTTACAGAAGCTGCTGAGGTATCCAGATGAGCGGCGATGGCGTTGGTGCTGACCACCATAGCAGGGGGAGTGGAGAGCCGGAGGATGGCTTTAAGGTAATTTTCTTCTGCATAGGTAAGGCCCATGAAGCAAAGAAAGTACTTTATGAGTGAAAACGAAAATAAAATTTAGACTCAACTAAAATTATTTTTCAATAATAGGACAATATTCATAAAAGATTGATCGACAACAAGTTATGACAATGTGGTACACCTAGGTATGCCACACTGTCATAACATGCTGATAATTAGTTATTTGTCTTACTAATTTCCCCCTTTTTTACCCTACTGCCTTACCTTTCACAATAAAGATATCATCATCATCCTGCACGTATAAAACTGAAACAGCACCGCAAAACATAAAAACACCGCTCATCACGAGTGCGTATATCGCATTATTCCCATAAATGCTATGGACGATTGGACCGCCAAAAACTCCATTAACGATCTGGGGGAAAGTGATGAAGAAATTGAAGATGCCCATGTAGACACCCATCTTGCCGGCAGGTATACTCCCGGCAAGAATAGCATAGGGCATTGCCAGGATACTGGCCCATGCGATCCCCACACCCACCATGGAAAGAATCAGCATATTAGGATCCTTGACAAAAAAGATCGAAATCAATCCCGCAGCTCCGCAGAGAAGAGATAATGCATGTGTCAGCTTACGACCCAATTTTTTTGCGATGGTGGGTAGGAATAAAGCATAGATCGCACTCACCAGATTATACACCCCAAAAATAATCCCGACCCAATTACCTGCTTTCCTAAAAGTATCGCTTGATGTATCCTCGATAGGTAAATTATAAATATGATGTGCAATCGCGGGAGTTGTAAATACCCACATTCCAAATAAAGCAAACCAACTAAAAAATTGTACTAATCCCAATTGCCGCATCGTTCTCGGCATGTTTTTAAAATCAGTGATAATCTGGCGCATGCCGGCAGATTCATTTTTGGATACCCCGTGATATTCAGCATATTCTTTCGGTGGGTATTCTTTGGCAAAAATAATCGTGATCATTATGGCTCCGAAAAAAACCCCTGCCCCGATATAGAATGCATAAATCACATTATCAGCCACCTGCCCGGCAGGAGCTGAGGCTGAAACATGTAGCCAATTAGCCAACACCCATGGAGCCCAACTTCCTAATACAGCCCCGATGCCAATCAAAAATGTTTGTATCGAAAATCCTAACGTACGCTGCTTGTCAGGAAGATTATCCGCCACCAACGCACGAAATGGTTCCATTGCAATATTGATACTTGCATCCATCACCATTAACATCCCTGCACCAATCAACAACGCGGATTTGCCTGCAAGGAACAATCCGGAATTCGGCATGAGGACCAAAGCAATACAACATAAAATCGTGCCCACTAGGAAGTATGGTTTTCTCCTGCCAAGCCTGTTCCAGGTCTTATCACTGAAGTGCCCAATGATCGGCTGAACGATCATGCCCGTGATCGGGGCGACCAACCAGAACCAACTGAGATGATGTACATCCGCCCCAAAATTTTGCAGAATCCCTGAGGCATTACTGTTTTGTAATGCAAATCCAAATTGAATACCCAGGAATCCGAAACTCATATTCCAGATCTGCCAAAAGGAAAGGGTAGGTTTGTTTTTCATAGAAGTGTAAGTTGCTCTAATGTAGTAAGAACGTGAGAAAGTAAGAAAGTAAGAATCTGAGAGCCATGAGAACAAGTCTCTCGGTGTGATTAGACACTTCGAGTTCAATAACCTGCTAGCAGCTCTTATCCATGAATAGTTTCAGGAACTGGTATTCAAAAGCGCGGAAGGTGCAACATGTTTCTAGAAACACGGATACTATTTTCCATTAAGTAGAGCCGTAGGAGCGGCGTCTATCAGGGTGAGAAGGCAACCTCATTAAAAAAAATTAAATAAATAAGAAAAACAGTAACGAAATGCCTCCTTCGATACATATACGTGTGTATCAAACCAAATACGCCATGCAAAATTATATTAATCAATTATTGACAGACATTCAGAACGCGCATCGAACCGAAACCGACGATGTGATCACGATTCCTAAAACATTTGAAAAGGAGTTGGAAGCCATTGAAAATTGGGTGGCAGGAAGTCAAAGCGAAATAGCACTTTCCGCTTCTATTCCTCCTCTGCCTACATCTTGCGAAGAGTCACTTTCTTTTCTATACATTCGTATCTATAAATCCATACGCGCATGCGCACTATTCTTTTCTTTTTGTTGATGGCGATTTCAGGCACCACGTCCGCCCAGAATGTCATGACCCCCGAACTTCTCTGGTCCCTGGGCAGAGTTTCAGGAATAGGTGTATCAGACGATGGTAAATACGCCATCTATTCTGTCAGCATCCCGGATGTAGAGGCGAATTCCTCCAGCCGAAAAATGTATCGAATTCCTTTAGAAGGAGGCAGCGCAGAAGTCATAACTTCCAATCCGCTGAAAGACAAGAATATCTCGCCAGATGGCAAATGGCAATTGTCCCATAAAGAAGTCCAAATCAAAAAAATACTGGGATCAGATCTTTACCCCGATCTGAAAAAATCCAATGCATATGTATTTGAAGACATTGCCTTGCGCCATTGGGATACCTGGGAAGAAGGCGCCTTCGATCATGTGTTCCTTTCAAAGTTGGTCAAAGGTGAAGCCAAAGATGAAATTGATCTTATGCCAGGTGAACCGTATGATAGCCCACAAAAGCCATTCGGTGGCGATGAAGATTATGTTTGGAATCCGGATAGCAAACATGTCTTGTATGTAACCAAGAAAAAATTTGGGAAAGAATATGCCATCAGTACCAACACAGATATCTATGAATATGATATCACCTCCGGAACCACAAAGAATCTGACTGAAGGACGTATGGGATATGATATTAATCCTGCTTACAATTCAAATGGACAACTTGCCTATCTAAGTATGGCACGCGATGGCTATGAGTCAGATAAACAGGACCTTATCATCTATACAAATGGAAAACACACAAATCTTACTGCACATCGTGATGAGATCCATGTTGATGGATTCAGATGGTCAAATGATGGAAAACGAATTCATTTTACAGCACCCATCAATGGTACAGTCCAACTTTTTGAGATCGGAGAATATGCAGGTGGTACCACATTACCCGAAATCCGACAGGTGACTACAGGTGATTTTGACGTGACAGGAATCATTGGTGAAAGTAGTAATTCACTAGTCGTGACAAGAACCGATATGAATCACGCAACTGAATTGTATACGGTAAATATTGCTGATGGTAATATGAAAAAGTTGACACACGTCAATGATGAAACTTATGACAAGTTATCTATGGTCAGGACGGAACGCAAATGGGTAAAAACAACTGACAACAAGAACATGCTTGTATGGGTTATTTATCCACCAGATTTTGATCCTGCTAAAAAGTATCCAACACTTCTTTATTGTCAGGGAGGCCCACAATCACCTCTCACACAATTTTATTCCTTCCGCTGGAATTTTCAACTCATGGCGTCACAAGGATACATCGTCGTAGCACCTAACCGTCGCGGTATGCAGGGACATGGTACGGAATGGAATGAAGAGATCAGTAAAGACCATGGTGGCCAGGTGATGAAGGATTATTTATCAGCTATCGATGCAGTGAGTAAAGAGCCCTATGTAGATAAATCAAAACTGGGATGTGTGGGTGCGAGCTATGGAGGTTACTCTGCATTTATGCTGGCAGGAATGCATGAAGGCCGTTTTAATTCCTTTATATCACATGATGGCATTTTTGATATGCGCAGCATGTACGGTACGACTGAAGAATTGTGGTTCGTGGACTGGGATTGGGGTGGAAATTATTGGGAGAAGAAAAATAAAGCAGCACAAAAGTCATACAGGAAATTTAATCCGATCAATCATGTCAATAAATGGGATACACCCATCATGATCATCCAGGGGGGCAAGGATTACCGCGTACCCATCGAACAGGGATTACAGGCATTCCAGGCAGCCAGGTTGAAAGGCCTTGAAGCGAAATTACTGTACCTACCCGAAGAAAATCATTGGGTGTTAAGTCCGCAAAATGCCTTGGTGTGGCAACGCGAGTTTTATAAATGGCTGGATGAAACGTTGAACGTGAATCGTACTACACCACCAAGAAGTTAACTGCAGATTAATTTATTGTTTCACGATTTGTCTTGACACTGCATTTTTTCCATCCACTTGCACATGGACGATATACTGACCTGCAGGTAACGTATGGGTGGAAAAATTCAGGCTTGCTTTCCCGGGATAATTCGCCGGTCCATCGAATAATGTTTTAATCACATTCCCATTGAGATCCAACAGAACGACATGAAACTGTCCTCCTTCCGGATTGTCAATTTCAATTTCTACATAATCGTTAGTTGGATTCGGATACGATGATATTTTCGTATTGCTGACAGGATCATGAGTTGCCACATTTTCTTCTTCGCGTGCAAGCTTTGCAATCCAGGCTTCATTTACATTCCCTGGTCTGCCATAGGACATCGATACCCAGAGACTTCCGGGCTGATGATAGAGCCTTTGAATTCCAACATAATCACCCCAACGCTCGATAGGCCCTGTAAGCATATCTACAGAACGTTGTCCTTCTATCACTGTGACAAAATCACTGTATTGCCCTGCACCATCTGTATAAATAGCAGATCCACCTGGATGACGTATGGCAGAAGCATGACTCATGACAATGATGGCGTCGTTTTCGGCAGGATTACTTCCCGTCCACACAATGCCCGGATATCCCAGGTAATCCGTGGGATGGCCTATGATATGTCCTTTTGCTGTCTGAAAAGGATCATCAGTCAGCATGACACCGTGAAATACGCCCGATCTTCCAGTATTAAAATCCATCGTATTACTGACCCATTGGATCTGCCCATTGACTTCAAATGCATCAAGTACACGTGCATCATTTGTATCCAGGGAGTCACGCGTCTGAACAGCATACGGGGGGACACCATATGGTTGATCTAGCAACCTGTATTCAATTGTTAGTTCAGCATTCGGATCATCCTGTTCACCGGTAAGATGAAGTAAGAATACAGTATCATTTGTCAAATCAAAATTTCTGTCGGAGAGCAGATATAAATCATTTGATAAATTTTCATCTGCATTCCGCACAGGGCAAATGTTTCTTAACAGTCGTCCATTATACGATACATCAGTCCACACGCGACGGCTTAATGCTTCACCGTTGTAACCACTTTGTTTACTTATCTGATGTATTTGCGTACCATAAAATCCTGCCTGCCATGTACTATCCGAATGAACTGCATTATACGTAAGGAAAAATTCATTTTCTGTTATCGCGATCATGGGGTAATCCGCAAAGGTGTTGTCATCCTTCAGGCATCCATCCAGCGCGTACAGATTCCAGGTGCCTTTCGGATCATTCGTTTGGCTGAAGGCAATCACAAGTTGGCTGTCATCACAATCACTCCCATTGATCAGTACCATAATAAATCGATCAGCGGTCGGATCATAAATCACACGCGGATCAAAAAACCGGGTTGACAATCCAATAGACTGGAAAAATAAATCCAGCTTATAGGACCCCAGCCAGAATCCTGTATTGTTTGTGACGAGCATGTGTGTATTGATCGCAGAAATTATTTTTTCATCCTGGCTTACCGCAAGATGATTATCAAGTGGTGTTCCGGTAATGATATTATTTCCTGAAAAAGAAGCCAGGATCTGTGGGGGCGGGACTGAACCTCTCGAGGATACGACTACACCTTCTCTGACAGGAGTCGCGGCCTGTGCTTCATATTTACGTTTTTTCAAAAAAGCCCTCATGGCCTGTTTCCCGGTAGGGTGGGGTGCCTCTACATAATTAATGGTAAATGCAAACGGATCATTGAACGGTGCCATCTCCACCTGTGCTTTTAAAGGATCCGAATATATGATGGAAGAGGTCTGAGCCTCAATCATTTGCGTAATCAAACCACAGATCCCCATGATCAGGACGTTACGTATATATACATTCCAATTACTGTTCATTTCATTCCAATTTTAAGAAAATAAGAAAGCTAAAATACTGAATTGTCCTGAGGACAGGGCTCCATCCATCAGGGGATTCCGCCGTGGGCTAAACCAAATCCGGCAACTGCTCATCTCCCATTTTCCATGCAAGTTGGAATTTCAACATTTGAGTATTAAAATCCGTACTCATGAAAAATGTATTAACGCTGGGCTTTCTATTCTTTGTCTTACAGCCATGTGTAATTGCACAAAATGTAGGAATCGGTACTGAATCTCCGCAGGCTGTTCTCGATGTCAATGGAGACGTCATCTTTCGTCCCATAGAGCTTTTGATCTCCGATACCTCTAATTATGTACTGGATATCAACACCTATAAGTTTGCATACTACCGCATCACGGGTCCGGCAAATGATTTTCATCTTGCCGGTATATCTGCAGGTGTTGATGGTCGTGTCATCACATTGATCAATCGCAGCAATTTTATCATGGAGCTCCGGCATCAGAATGCAGAGACAAGTCCTGAGAGCCAAATCAGTACCAGCTCTCTTGAAAGTGTTCTGATTGAAGACAAAGGTCTTGTCAGCTTATATTATGACTCTACCGAACAACGATGGATCGTCATGAATGTCGCGAAAGCAGTAAACACTGTGATGGGATGGGATACAAGTGGTACAAATGTATTCTACAATAACAATGTGGGAATCGGGACAAGCGAGCCAACGTCTCCGCTCACAATACAGACAGAATTGAATGAAGTAGGGTTTTCACAGGTAAATCCTGATAATTCAACAGTGCTGTCAAGTTCACTTACAGATATCGGTGCTACAATGGGCACTACTACTGAAAACGTCTTTAGCCTTAACGCGGGTAGTAATGGTAAACTTCATGTACTTCCGGATGGCCGGGTGGTCATTGGTGAGGATGCAGATCCCTCTAATTTTACCAGTGGAAACAATTCCTCACGTATGACCCAGATTGATGCGAAACTGACATTGGAGACACCTATTAACAGTACAGGGTGGATACATGTTGGCGGAACTGATTCCATCATTGTGCAGGAGGCTATTGGTGGTGTGTCTGCATCTCTGGGCACTGCCACGAATCATCCATTTCGTCTCAATGCTAATAGTGATGGAAAGCTCCATCTGTATCCGGATGGAAATGTGGTAATTGGAAATAACGTCCAGGGCGCAGCAGCCAGATTTACCGTTCATACACCCGAAAATACAAATGGGATTGCGCAGGTAGGTTCAGGAGGACAGGTACTGGCTATGCGTATTGGAGGGTCCTCAGCCACTATTGGGACACACACCCCTCATATCATGCGTATCGTGGCAAATAATATTGCTGCTATCAATATTGATCCTTTCGGGAATGTTGCGATCGGGACACCAGATGCACTCGCAGGTTATAAATTATCTGTAAATGGTAGTATAAAAGCAAGAGAGTTGGTTATTGAGACGATAGGCTGGCCTGATTATGTATTTGCAGAAAATTATAAACCACTTCCATTAAGCGAAGTTGAAAAATTCATTCAGTCGCATCACCATTTACCAAATATTCCATCCGCGAGCGAAATAGAAAAAAATGGCGTAGCGGTAGGTGAAATGCAAAAAAAGATGATGGAAAAAATAGAAGAATTGACATTACACATTATTGAACTCAATAAACGGATCGAACTACTTGAGGATCAAGATCAACATTAATCGTAAAAATTTGAATCATATGAAAATGTATGTACGAATTCCGATGGTGATTATGTTAGTGTTGATCTTACATGGTCTTACTGCCCAGAGTTATATCCATTCGCTTGATCCAAAAGCGTATCCTGAAAATTTCCTTCTGTTATCAAAGAAGGTAGATTCCTACTATGATACAGCGACAGGTCCGCGCAGATCTGGTTACAAACAATGGAAACGTTCTGAATGGTTTGCCCTTAATCATTTGGACGCATCAGGAAAAATTCCGGACTGGATCGGCAAGAATGAAGTAGCAATGGAAGCTGCTGAACGCATGACGGCTAATGATTCGCGTTCTCCTGCGGGTGACTGGTTTAGCATAGGGCATGGTTCTGTAGCCGGAGCAGAAGCAAGGATGGGGCGAGTCAACAGTGTCGCTTTTGATCCGGTCGACCCAGCAATCATTTATGTTGCCACGACGGGTGGAGGTATGTGGAAATCAACGAACCATGGTACTACCTGGTTTAATCTCACAGTCGATTTACCCGTATTGGGCATTTCAGATATCGTCGTGAGTCCTGCACCCAATAACCATATTGTCTATGCATTAACTGGTGATATTGCAGGCGCAGGGTATAATATTTATCAGCATAGCAGCATTGGAGTCATCAAATCTTATAATGGCGGACTAAGCTGGACCCGAACTAATTTTATTTCAAACACCTCACAAGGATTAGTAGGCTATAAACTCCTGATGCATCCTACGAATCCCGATATCATTTATGCAGCAACCACGGTGAATGTGAGGAAGACAACAAATGGGGGTCTTACATGGTCAACCACTGCCATGGGAAATATAAATGATATAGAATTCAAACCCGGCAATCCGAATATTATCTATTTTTCAAAAAAGAACGAAAACAATTTTTATATATGGGATGTCTCGGCCAACAGCATAAGCATGACCCCTATTTCAACAAATCTTGCTATTGACCGTATGGAGATCGGTGTCACACCTCATAATCCAAATGCCGTTTACATTCTGTGTGGTCCAGGGTATAATTTTTTTGGGGCTGCACTATTTAATGGTTTATTTTATTCGGGGAATAGTGGAAGCAGCTTTACCATGCGGACAAATCTCTGTAATGATAATAATGATTTGTTTAACAGCAATAGCAGTCTCTCTGATTATGCCAACACAATCTATGTAGATCCATTTAATGAAAATTATATCGTCATCGGTGGATTGGGTGTTTATAACTCTGTGAATGGTGGAGTGAACCTTGCGCCAGTTAACTATAATTCGATCCATGCAGATCAGCATAATATTAAACGCAATCCTCTCAACGGACATTTGTGGTTATGTAATGATGGTGGTGTGTATCGCAGCACAGATAGTGGAAATACATGGGAAAGTAAAAGTAACGGACTTGTCATCAACGAATATTACAGGATCAGCGGCACCAATGATGGGAATGACCGGTTAATTGGTGGTACACAGGATAATGGACATTTCCTGCGTGTCGGACCTAATAATTTCCAGCATGTAATGGGGGGTGATGGAATGGATAATTATTTTAATTCCCTTTATCCGGAAGTAGTATATGCAAGTTCGCAAAATGGCGGTCTTAGACGATCATCAAATTTCGGAAACAATTTTAGTGGCGTTCCATTGCCAAATGAAGGTGATGATGGTTTTTACCCGTGGATTACAAGTATTGTTCAGCATCCACCATTTTTTAATTCTCAATCAGGTTTCTGGTTCGATGTTGATATTCTTTATGTCTACTCATTCCAAGGTATTCAGCGAAGCACAGATGGTGGAGCCACTTGGCAGCTTATACCTCTGGCATTGGGACAGGCAGGACCAAGCCCACCTTTAGGAATTTGTCGCGATGTGGGAGGCACAAACTTGTATGTATCTAATGGAATTAATTTCTGGACATGCATAGATCCACTTGCTACAAATCCCGCATTTATACCCCGTAACCTTCCGATTGGTGCCAATACATTCATATCAGCTATGGCTGTTAATCCGGCTAACCGGAATGAAGTATGGGTTGCGATTACAGGATATATTGAAGGTGTAAAGATTTTTCGGACACTGAATGCGGGTATCAGCTGGCAGAATCTTTCACTATCACTTCCAAATGTCCCGGTCTACTCCATTGTTTTTGGAAACAATACAAACAGTCCATCAGGTGCTGTATATATCGGAACTGAGATCGGTGTTTTTTATACAAATGATAATCTCCCGGATTGGATCGCATTTTCAAATGGAATTCCGCATGCACCAGTTACGGATCTTCAAATCAATTATGCAAACGGAACACTTAAGGACGCAACATTTGGAAGAGGAATCTGGCAATGTGATTTGAATCAGGTATGTTCACCTACAGTTTTAGTGGATTTCGAAATCAATCAGGGACAATATAGTTTCGAATCCTCCAACACAATTCATGCGTACCATTGGATTACCGGTGGTCTGGGAGCTAATGTTAAAATGAAAGCACAAAACAGGATTACGTTTTTGAACGGTTTTCATGCCTGGCCAGACACCTACCTGCATGCAAAAATTGGCGGTTGTGGTTCTGCCCTGGTAACCTTTCAGGGTTCAATACCAGTAATCGATCCAGTAGAAATAAACCCCGTCATTGAAGTCAAAATAAATGAACAAAAGTGATACTGATCGGCTAACTTTAATCTATGCGCTTCCTGTACCTGGTCCTCCTGATCTGTATGCAAATAGATGCTTCATCGCAACTCAATGGTAAGTATACATTCAGGCACCTGGACCAGTCAGACGGGTTACTACACACCCGGATCATCGGCATACAACAAGATTCAAAAGGATATATCTGGATTCTGAATCAGAATGGGGTACAGCGATATGATGGTATTCGGTTTTTAAACTTTACTGACTTCATCGCTCATTCTACACTAGAGGAAATTGCGAATGGTAGTTTATACTTCGATCGCAAAGCAAATCAGATCCGTGTGGTAAAACTCCGTGCCTTGGATAAACTGGATATCCGTACGAACAAGTGGTCAACTGTGACGATTCAGGATTTATTAAAAACTGAAACAGGACTTGTTTCGAATGTATTTACATCTGAAGACAATAATAATTTTCAGATTAGTAATCTCGCGTTGATCTATACTATAGGCCATAGCAGGCAAGCCATTGATACTTTGCTCAACCCTTACGCTGGTCACCCTTACACACATACGTACTCATTCCGGGATACGGTGAGTGGTAAATATTTCTTCCATAATTATCTGCATGTATTAATTGCTGATCCGGAAACGAACTCAATTCAATCTTCGGGGGATGATCATCCCACGGATCCATTATTAATCCAAATGAAAGAACAGTTTGGAGACACAAATTCACTTAGATTTCTGATGAAGGACAGCCGGGATAATTTATGGCTCTCTACCTGGAAGCACTGGCTATTTCGGTATAATGGTAAGACGAAAAAGCTGCATACCTATTCCATAAAAGATATAAAAAAACGTCAGGAGGATGCCCTAAGTGGGCATCTGACGTTACTGGTTACCTCAATGTATGAAGACCGCCAACATTCGGTTTGGTTCGGGACGGACCATGCCGGACTATTGGTCTATAACCATGCTACAGATGATTTTGATTTTATTACTTCGGATGTAAAGTCATCCAGCAGTATTTTATACAATTATAGTGTTAATACTATTTTCCAGGACAGAGATGATAATATCTGGGTTGGGACAGATAGAGGTATCAGCATATTCAATCCGTATCGTAAGCACTTTCAATCTGTGCGGCATATTGAAGGAAATCCGGCATCTATTCCAAGAAATGATATCAATGCAGTGATTGAAACATCGGAAGGTGAAATATTGATCGCTACCTGGGGCGGTGGTATTTCAGTGTATGATCGGAATTGGAATTTTATACGAAATATACTTCTGACAGGACCGCTGGCGTATAATCTTGTTTGGAGTTTTTTGGAGGCAGATGATGGATTGATCTGGATTGGTTGTCAGGCTGGCGCAATACATTTTTATGATCCTGTTAAAAAAACAATTAAAACCATCAATCCTCCCGAATTGCGATCTACGATCATGTGCATGGCCAAAGATGCCGATGGAAATATCCTGTTTGGATTACATAATGGGAAAATAGCGGTTTGGAATAAAGTGCAAAATAGATTTTATCCAGGCGAGGTACTTCGTACTGCTTCTGGAAGGCAAATGCGGGAAGTACTGATGATGTATGTTGATAAATTCAACCAATGTTGGGTGGCCACACCTACAGGGCTCAAAGAATTTGATATCACTACCCGAATGTATAGAGCAACGTATGTTCCATCAAACATAGATTCTTCTATGACCATAACGGTGAATGGTATAGCTGAATATAATGATTCCACACTCCTGGTGACCACCATCTATCATGGATTGTATCTTTTTAATAAAAGGACTCATCTGTTTTCTGTTCCGTCCCATATATACCTGCCACGCAATACGTCCGCTTTTGCCATCCATGAAGACAACTCACGAAATTTTTGGATGACGACCAATTTCAGCCTGTATAAGTTTAGTCATGATCTCTCTAGCCAGGTAGTTTATCATATGGATCGATCCATCCTCCAGGATGCCCTGGGTTCTAACAGATTCATTGAAATGAGCGATGGAAGATGGATGACAACTTCAACATCTGAGGTACTTAGTTTTGATCCAGTACAATTACACCTCTCTCCAGGTATGGATACACGCGTCGAAATCAGTGGATTTAAAATATTTGATAAACGGCTCAACATTGATTCGATATTAGAGATACAGGAAGCTGTTGTGCTGCCCTACGATCACAATTTCCTTACTATTGAATATGCCGCTCTGGACTATTCAGGTCATCGACAAACTAATTATTATTACAGATTGTCAGACATCGATAAGACCTGGAATTACACAACTACAAAACAGTTTGCTGATTATACGGATCTTAAACCTGGGACATATCTTTTTGAAGTGAAATCAAGCGAAAGTGATGATCCAGCTTTGGTCACATCCATTCCTATTGTGATCACGCCACCCTGGTGGGGTACAGCAGGCTTCAGGCTCCTGAGTGTCCTGGCCTTGTGTTCTATAGTGTATTTTTTGCTTCGGAAAAGAATTCAAACCATCCGGCATGAATCTGAGTTAAAACATCAAATCGCTGAAACAGAGATGATGGCCCTGAGAACACAGATGAATCCACATTTTATTTTTAATTGCATCAACAGCATTGATGCGATGATTCAAAGCAATGATAAATACAGGGCAACCCTGTATCTGAATAAATTTGCCCGATTGATTCGAAATGTGCTGGATAGTTCGCGCCAAAAAACAGTAGCGTTGTCAAAAGATATTGAAACACTCCAGTTGTATCTTGACCTTGAAAATATTCGGCATCCGGATATGTTTACATCTTCCATTACCATCGATCCGGGGATTCTCGACGAAGATTACAAAGTACCTCCACTCATTATACAGCCGTATGTTGAAAACGCGATTTTACATGGCCTGATCCATAGGCAGGATAATGGTGGTAAACTTGACATCTCTATATCACGAATGAATGAACATCTTGTCTACAAAGTAGAAGACAATGGTGTGGGACGAAAACCTTCTAGTGGAGAAATGCATAAGTATGACAAAGGGTACGGGATGCAAATAAGTAGTGACCGGATTCGACTTTTTAATGATGAAGAGGTAGCATCGGTTCAGATTACAGACCTTCTTACAGATGGGATGCCGTCAGGTACACGAATCACGGTTCATCTAAATGCATACTAAACGATGACAGCTATCCTGATCGATGACGAACGTAATGGACGAATTGCCCTGAGACAAAAATTAATTGATTACTGTCCTGGGATTGAGATCATTGGAGAAGCAGAAAATGGGCGAAAGGGATTGGAATTGATTATAAAGGTTGATCCCCAATTAGTTTTTCTGGACATTGAAATGCCCGGTATGGACGGATTTGAAATGCTCCTGCAGGTGCCCGTTAAAAAATTTCATTTAATATTTACCACTGCCTATGATCAGTATGCAATCAAAGCTATGAAATACGCAGCTTTTGATTATCTGCTCAAGCCTGTGGATATTGATGAATTAGTTGCCACCATTGACAGGCTCAGGACACTTCCCATCCCGGAGCACACAGGAAAAAAACTTGAAACGCTTGAACAGAATTTGCTTTCCAAACCTTTTCTCAATAAAATAGCGATCCCCAGCCAGGATGGTCTGTTGTTTTTTGATATCAGTCATATTGTCCACCTCGAAGCCCAGAGCAATTACACAGATATTTATTTTGATGATCATCCCAAATTATTGGCCAGTCGCACCCTTAAGGAATTTGAAGAAATCCTGCCACCTGATCTTTTTTTCAGACTGCACAATTCGCACATCGTCAATCTTCAGTTTATCAAAAAGTATATTCGCGGTGATGGCGGGCAGGTCGAGTTGAAAAATGGCACACATGTGCTGGTATCGAGGAGGAAGAAAGATGAATTTTTGAAACTGATTGGACGATGATCTCATCTCGTTTAATACAAAAGTTGTTGCATTAACTCACATGTCCTTTGTGGATCTTGTCCAGAATTGGTAGCGAGCCTTAGTACGCCAGAATAAAAATACCGGCTGCCAACTGGTGAATTTTGCATTTATGACTTGGAGGGAATATTTTTATTCCGCCAGTTTGAAAATTCAATCACCAGTTAATCCTAGGTTATGTCATATAACCCCACCATCCATCATCGGAGGTCAATCCGTTTAAAAGGATACGATTATTCGCAGCCAGGTCGATATTTCGTGACCGTTTGCATCCAAAACAGGACATGTTTATTGGGTAAAATTTCCGATGGTCAAATGATCATGAATGATGCTGGAAAGATGATTGAAAAATGGTATTTGGAATTGGAAAATAAATTCCCCGACATTAAATGCGATGGCCACGTCATCATGCCAAATCATTTTCATTGTATCATCGAAAATTTGGGGGCCAATCGCCCCATTCCGGTCGAACAAACCGGCAGGGGCGAACATTTTGATGATGCGGGCGAACATTTCGGTAGGGGCGAACATTTCGGTAGGGGCGAACCTATGTGTTCGCCCATTAATGGTGAACACGTAGGTTCACCCCTACATCGCGTCATGCAATGGTTTGGGACCATGACCACCAATGAATATATACGCGGTGTTAAAACATTGGGGTGGAAACGTTTTGACAAAAAATTATGGCAACGCAATTATTGAGAACACATCATTCGGAATGAAAAATCATATCATCGCATTTCGAATTATATAATCAATAATCCAAAAAAATGGAATACCGATAAATTTAGAAAATAGACTGTTGATTCATGGTAAACGGTCAGAAGAATTACCGAAAGGGGCTTATTTTATTCTCTTACCTACTATATCCTTTCCTCCCTGGTGCAATGTCAGACTCTCCACGTTATCAGCAGGATTCTTATTAAAAACAATTTGTGCATCCACCACTTTATAATAATATGCTAAATCTGATTTTGGGAAGATCTCATAATTATTCTGACCCGTGGCTTGAGCCCATAGCTGTTCATCCTGCCTTGTTACAATTAATTCAAATCCCGGAAAAAGCTGGTACGTCCCTGTAAGTGTTTCCAGTATAAGAACATCAACTTTAATTTCTTTTGGAATGTACGTTTCTCCCAGGTAGGCTAGCATTTCCATCCCATTGACATTGGCAGGATTTAACTCGAGTGATTTTTTATAATAATGAATCGCATCCTCTTTATGCCCGGCTTCCATTCGAGACTCTGCATACGAATCATACACATTGGCAGAATTCGGATATTCCCGAATGTTGAGAAGGAACACTGCATCCGATGCAGCGAAATTTTTCTGGTTGAGGAAATAATAGCCTAATTGATTAATGTTCATTTCACTATACAAATACTTATCGGGATGAGACGTTTTGAGAAGATCAAATCTTTCTATCAAATTCTCAGGGCCATTGTCAATAATATATTTCTGAAGCTCTGTCGTGATTTGTGGTTTGACAGAAATCAGGGGAGAGGAAGGATCAAGAAGATGTAGACCAATATCCTCAGCACCGGTATTGGAATTCGTAAGCACGACCACACCTATTCCTTTCTCTTTACTAAATCCGGCAAAGGACGTATACCCTCCGGTGGCACCTTCATGCAGGACAATTTCTCCATCACCTGAATTGACAATGTGCCAACCCAATCCTACTTTTTCATCATCCGATAAATTGTGACGCGGCAGATGAGTTAAATGCATTGCCGGCCGGATTGGCATATCCGTCAATTGCATTTGGGCAGACAGGAATATAAGCATGTCATGCACAGAACTTCGAATACCACCAGCACCCGCAAGCGTCGGCAGATCCCAATTGGCCACCTGAATACCATTATGATGTCCATATGCCAGATTCCGCTTCATGTTTTT
>JBBREG010000003.1:0-43201 GCA_038203125.1 Chitinophagales bacterium | reverse complement strand
TGCTACAATTCCATCCACCTGACAATTCCCGCCACTGATAAAGTTTTCTTCAAAGGTGACAATCAACCCTTCTGTACATTCATCAGAAGCCAGGACGTCATCCGTATCGAACGAACTATACTGACTCATATTCAATGAGCACTCTAGAGTTAGTGTTTGTCCGGGAGGCAACTGAGCTAATATCGGATGTGTAAAAATCAGAGTTGGAGGTACGCCATCGTTTGGAATAAGAATAGCCGTATCCCTCGTCATATTGCCACAAGGATCAAATGCTTCGTAGGTTCTTCGCAAGGCAGTACCATCTCCGCACGGATTCGGAAAAGGGACATCCCAAAAGCGCAGAGAGCCCTGGCTGCAATTATCCTCCACATCAATATCTTTCAGAGCCGGATCATCGATACATGCAACATCCGGAACACCTATGATGACGGGGGGAACATCATCCTGAAGCTGTGCTGTAATGGTAAGCACTGTTGTGTTGCCACAAGGATCAATTGCCACCCACTGATAAATTTGCTGCTCAACGTAACCAAAAAACTCACAATTTCTCGGTGTCTGGATGTCCATTTTAAAAAAGATCGAGGTGGTCCCGCCACACGAGGATGAACCTGTAACGGATTGGGCATTTAAGGTGTTAAAGTAAGAAGGAATACCACCTTCTTCACAGCTGAATATGTAGATGGAGTCATGATGTAATCCCGTGAAAGGAGATGTAATTAATGTAATGACCGGACCTTCTATATCGACAAGCGTGATGTTTTGCACACCTGTTGCTACATTGCCACATAGATCGGTCGTCGTCCAGGTACGCGTGATCACCTGACCATTCTGACAACCTGTCAATGGAGCTGATTGAACATAACTGATATCACATGCGCAGAGACATTCATCCGCTGCCGTGACGATAGGGAGGGAAGGTAATTCATCACAGTTCACTGTGATATCTGCAGGAACACCCATCAGTACCGGAGCAATATGATCCACGAGATTCATAAATGCAACGGCCGTACTGCTATTACCACAAGCATCAGTAGCTGTCCAAATCAACCTGTATCGATTGATGTATCCATCGATTGCACAATTGCCTTCGTCAAATAGCATATCACTAAATGTTACTGTCACATTACCGGCACAATTATCAGTTGTCATGACACTTGCCGGACTTAATTCAGGAATCATCCAATTCGGATCTTGCCCATAACACTGGACTTCAAAAGTGCCTCCGTTCGGAACACCAGCCAATAATGGATCCGTGAAGGTGATGACAGGTGGTGTATTGTCTAATACAGTAATGATTTGTGAACATAGAGAGGAATTACCGCACACATCCGTTGATCTGTAGGTACGTGTCACAATGAATCTGTTGATACAAGTCTGATTGCTGATGATATCACTGACGAATGTGACAGTTGGAACGGTACCACCGCAATTGTCTGATGTCATTACACTCGCAGGATTAGGCACCGGAACGAGAGCAGCACACTGAACCGTAATGTTGACAGGACATGTAATCGTAGGCGGTGTGTTATCAAAAACTGTAATGATCTGTGCACATGTTGCTGAATTGCCACAAGCATCTGTCGAACGGTAAGTTCTTGTGAGCGTAAATCGGTTTGTACAGATCAGATTAGTTGTTACATCACTAACATGTGTCACTGTAGGAGTGCCTGCACAATTATCGAACGTGGTCACCAATGATGTATTAGGTGCGGGAACAAGATTCGCACATTGAACCGTGATATTCACAGGACAAGTAATCGATGGTACCGTGTTGTCAAAGACCGTAATCATTTGCGTGCATGTAGCAGAGTTACCACATTCATCAGTAGCCCGATATGTTCGAATGACAACCAATTGGTTAACGCAAACAAAATTGGTCGTTGCATCACTTACAAAACTGATCACGGGCACCCCATTACAATTATCTGAAGATGTGATGAGTGAAATGTTTGGTACTGGAACCAATGCAGCGCATTGAACAGTGACAGGTGCCGGACACGTAAGTGTTGGAGGTGTATTGTCTAAGACTGTGATGGTTTGTGTGCAGGTTGCCGTGTTTCCACATTCATCTGTGGCCATATAAGTCCTGGTGACAATAAAACGATTGACACAAGTCATATTGGTGATCACATCACTGACGAAGGTGATGACAGGTACACCATTACAATTATCTGTTGCTGTAACAGATGCAATGTTTTGAGATGGAACGAGCGCAGCGCATTGTACAGTGATATTGACAGGGCATGTTATCACAGGTACGGAAATATCATTGACTGTAATATTTTGAGAACATGAAGCTGTGTTGCCACATTCATCAGTTGCCTGATACGTCCGGATAATGGCATAGCGATTGGCACAGGTCTGATTGGTAATCATATCACTTGTATGTGTGACTGTCGTCGTGCCACCGCAAAAATCAGAGGCTGTGATGCTTCCGGGAGCAGGTGCAGGTACAAGGTTTGTGCATTGAACAGTAATCGGTCCCGGGCATGTGATCAACGGCAGTGCATCATCGTTTGTGATGGTGCCTGTTCCATCTAGGGTAGCTCCACCACCATTTAAGGTAATGTTACGTCCATTATTGAGCAGATTGCTTAGACGCAACAGGAATGTTTCGTTAGGTTCAATGGCGCAGTCGCCAATCACGACAACATCAACGGTTTTCGTAATCTGGCCTGGAGTGAATACAAGAGTGCCATTCGTTGCCGTGTAATCATTGTTACCTGTTGTTGCTGTGACATTGATCGTCGTATAGTCCACGTTCACATTCGCATCAGAAGTAGTACTCATAGAAATCGTGAAAGTCGCATTGATCGTATTTGGGATACAGCCTTCCGTCACAGTTGCATTTGATATCGTGATGACGGCAGCGTCATCATTGATAATTGTTCCGGACCCAGTGCCATCCAAAATCGATGCATTTACAGGATTGGACAATGTGATTATGACTGTTTCGTTCAATTCAACTTTATTATCACCATTGACGAGTACGGTGATTGTTTGTGTGAATGCGCCACCTGCCATAAAATTGAGTGTACCAGCTGCGAGAGGCTGATAATCTAGATCAGCTGTTGTGGCTGTGCCACCAGTGATAGCGTAATCAATTGAACAGGCATTGGCATTGACAGTACGGGTGACGGTGAAAACAAGATTCGAAGTGCCTGCATTTCCTTCCACTACTGTTGGATCGTCGATTGAAAACTGCGTGTTGACGATATTGATAGCATAGTCCTCAACTTCACCATCAGCAGCAGCACCGGTAAAAGATAGACCAGATGCTGTACTGATTCTGAAACGTCCAAAAGAATTTCCCAGAGACGCGCCGCCGGGAACTGCAAAACTTAAAGCATTATTTCCCGCCATTACAGCCTGATCAGTGAATATCTGTTCTCCTGCATCTGCCCAATCTCCATCCCGACTGAAGTCAACCCATGCATTCAGCACACCTACTGCAGAGGCATTCACGGTAATGTTGGCAGTTGTATTGATGACGATTGCGCTTGGGAGCGTCACACCATCTTCATCAGCACCATCTCCGCTTGCTGTTAGATTTGGTTGGCCATCTAAATCTGCATCTACGGTTGCTCCTATTCTGAGTCCACCGACCGTCAGAGGGTGGCGCGCTCCGTTGTTTATCAGCAATGATGGATAGGTGCCTGCAAATCCACTTTGAGCTGCACCAGGCGCATCGCCCCAATCAAGTTCATCATTAAGGATGGTGCCCGTTACAGGAGATCCTGCAACATTTACGGAACCA
The DNA here is from genome assembly GCA_038203125.1 of Chitinophagales bacterium. Taxonomy (GTDB): domain Bacteria; phylum Bacteroidota; class Bacteroidia; order Chitinophagales; family Saprospiraceae; genus Opimibacter. The sequence continues at coordinate 39,444 of JBBREG010000003.1, read as the reverse complement.
GCCGGCACACCTCCAGGAAAATTCAGGCTGTTGATTTGAACTGTGAACGTTTCATTTGTTTCTATATTCAGGTCTCCATTTACAATTACCACCAGCGGCATAACCTGACCAGCGGCTCCTGATAATATTATACTTCCATCATTATCGACGTAGTCGCTGTTGGCAACTAAAGCTGTACCATCATTTGTTGTATAGTTAACAGTGATACTTCCCTGCACTGGATTACTCAGTGACACCGTAAAATTAAAAGGTGTTGTTCCTGTATTTCCTTCAGGATTGGATTGTGTGGCTGCAAGGGTTACGACACTGTTGTCATCATTTACGATGGTACCTGTTCCCGTGGAGCCACCAAGAGATACATTCCGTCCGCTTGCGACCAAAGTTCCTATAGCTACATTATACACTTCATTATTTTCTACTTTGTTATCATTGATGATCGTCACATTGACTGTTTGTGCAATTGTAGTGCCTGCTGCAAAAGTCACGGTCTGACCTGCGATGCCTGTGTAGTCATTGTCGCCGGTCATGGCTGTACCATCTGATGTGGAGAATACAACTGTAACAGCCACATCTACTGCATTACTGAGATTGACGGTGAATACCTGTGGTGTGAGATTTTCAGCCTGGCTGACATTGCCTGCAAGAGAAACGACTGCAGCATCATCATTGACGATTGTTGACGTCTGAGGTGAGCCTACAACTGAAATCGCCGCAGCCTGTGTCGGTGATGTCATTGTAATAGCTCCAAGTGTTGTGGTAAAGGTTTCATTCAGCTCGACCAGGTTATCCCCATTGACCAACACAGTAAATGTTTGTGTTTCTCCTGTTGTGCCTGCAAATACAAGTGACCCGTCATTATCGGTAAAGTCAGTTGGCGATGTTGCAGTTCCGTTGTTTGTATTATAACCGACAGTAAACCCTCCCTGAACATTACCGGTCAAAGTTGCTGTGAAGACATAAGAGACCGTGCCGGCATTTGTTTCATTCTGTGAAATACCACCTGCAAGAGTCAGCGTACCTGTATCATCATTTGTAATCGTTCCTGTTCCGGGATTTGTACCTAATCCACCATTCACCGGATTACTGAGTGTAATGATGATTGTTTCATTGTCTTCGATCAGGAGATCACCATTTACAGTTACCGATATCGTTTGTGTTAATGCGCCGCCTGCTGTGAAATTTAATGTGCCAGCTGCCAGTGGTACATAATCTGTACCTGAAGTAGCTGTTCCTCCCGTGATCGCATAATCAACAGATGATGCCGTGGCATTGACTGACCTGCTCACAGTGAAAACAAGATTTGTTGTTCCTGCATTTCCTTCTGCTATGGATGGATTGTCGATAGAGAAAGAATTATTAATAATGCTGACCTGGTAGTCTTCAACTTCACCATCAGCTGAAAAACCGCCGACTCCGAGACCCGCAATTGTAGAAATTCTAAAACGGGAGAATGAAGTACCTACTGTCGCTCCGGCAGGAACAGCGAAGGTCAATATATTATTTCCTGCTACCACAGGAACATCTGAAAATACATTTTCGCCAGCATCAAGGAAATCACCGTCTATGTTGAAGTCGACCCAGGCATTTAGATTTCCTGAACCGGAGGCATTTACTGTCATGCTGGCTGTCGTACCTGTAATTAACGATACTGGTAACGTGACACCATCTTCATCCGCTCCATCGCCTGCGGCCGTAGCATTAGGTTGGCCATCTGCTTCAGCATCTACAGTGGCTCCTAAATGAAGACTACCGGGGAATAATAAATGACGTGGGCCACCATCAGAAAATAACGTAGCGTACGATGTAGGGGCATCACCAAAATCTAATTCATCATTAACTATTGTACCAGTCTGAGGTGATCCTGAAATTGTCACAGCTCCAGGAGTAAAGATGCCGCCAGAAAGGCTATTAATTGTTACCTGGAACGTCTCATCGTTTTCAATATTCAGATCTCCATTGACCAGCACAGTGATCGTGTGTGATTCACCAGTCGTCCCTGCAAATACAGAAGTTCCGTCATTTTCCACATAATCATTGTCAGATGTGGTAGCTGTGCCATCATTGGTAGTATAATTGGCTGTAAATCCACCTTGGACAGGATTGTTCAACGTTGCCGTAAACAGGCGGGAAGTGGTACCGGAATTGCCTTCATTCGCCGAGCTTCCACCTGTTAGCGTCAATGTGGCTGAATCATCATTAAGGATCGTTCCCGTTCTTGTGCTTGTGCCAAGGCTTACATTCCTACCCGAAGCTGCAAGAGTTCCGATGGCAACATTATATATCTCATCCGCTTCGACTTTAGTGTCATTAGTAATCGTCACATTGACCGTTTGAGCTGTTATAGTTCCGGCAGCAAAGGTGACCGTTTGTGACACGATCGCTGTATAATCATTATCAGCCGTGGTGGCTGTACCATTCGAGGTGGAGAATTGAACTGTCACGGCCACATCCACAGCATTGCTGAGATTAACAGTAAAGACTTGGGGTGTGGTCGCCTCGGGTTGACTGACATTGGCGGCAAGAGAAACACTTGCTGCATCATCATTTACGATCGTGCCCGTTTGTGGCGAGCCCGCGGTAGTAACTCCACTAGGGCCGCCGGTGATGGTACCAAGGGCAACTGTAAATGTTTCATCCAGCTCCACTTTAGGATCCCCGTTGACCAACACCGTGATCGTTTTCGTTTCTCCCGCTGAACCTGTGAAACTGACGGAACCATCATTATCCATATAGTCGGCATCTGCTGTAGTCGCAGTCCCATTATTTGTTGTATAGGCCACAGAAAAACCACCCTGCACAGGATTGTTAAGTGTAGCTGTAAAAGTATAGGCTGAGGTACCTGCGTTTCCTTCGTTCTGTGTCGTACCGCCAGATAGAGTAACCACCGCGGCATCATCATTTGTAATCGTCCCAAGCGCTGAAGCATCGGAGATATTAATCCCTGCTGGAGCGCCGGATAATAAAACTGTAAAGTTTTCATTGGATTCAACCATATTGTCATGGTTTACTAAAACTGTAACCGTCTGAGTTAAACTGCCAGCTGCTGTGAAGGAAACAGTGCCTCCAGCAATCGATGTGAAATCCGATGGACTTACTGCGGTTCCATCCGCTGTATTTACAGTAAGTGAAAATGCTTCATCCGGATTACTTCGGGTCACAGTAAAATTAAATGCAGTCGTAGTTCCACCTGTACCTTCTGCTAATGTTACATCATTGATCGTGATTGTTGTTGGATTTTTAAATCCAAAATCAAGAGAGAGGTTTGTATTATTATCTGCATCATCATCATTAATAGGTTCCGTTCCAATTGCAAGGGTTATGGCAGCAGAAGCTACACCAAAACCAGCGACAGCGTCACCGTTATCATCATTGTTTACATCATTGTCAGGATCAGGTGCACCACCCACAGGGCTGCTGATTAGTGCTGCCATGAGGGCATTGTCATAAAGTGGACCACCAGCATTGAAGTTAGAGGTCGCTACTTCAACGATATAGTTGCCGGGACATACGGGGGTAAATGTGTATAGGCCCCCACCTGCAGTAGTAGTGGTCGCAAGAGCAGCTCCATCTCCGGCACCAAGTACACCGTCACCATCGTCTAAATATAATCTGAGCAACACGCCATTGATACCAGTGTCACCTCCATCAAACACACCATTGCTATTGGCATCTTTATAGATGAGGTTACCAAGCGAAAGTCCGGCAACAGGGGTTAGAGTGGGCGAAGGATTTGCCGCGGGGTTAGAGGGATCGTCGGTTAGGACCGTCGTAAAGTTAGAGCCCGATACCGAACTTTGATTACTGATGTCAGTAGGTACTGTGCCATTAGGACAGACATTCGCATTGACGTCCACATCATACGTGATGACAATGGTTTTTCCCGCTGGCAGGGTCAATCCTGGTATAGGGAAGGTTTGTGCTACAATACCTGATGTAAAAAACCATAGCATCAGCACAAGGAGGTTATTCAAAAGCTTAGTGGCCTTTGTCATGGGGTATCGATTTTTCGTTGATTTGGTATTGATAATGTAGCGATCCATAGGAATTGGTGTGGGTTTATCCGGGGAATAAGGTTAGGTCTCCAGGAATGTACATCCGTCGATCGTGAATCCATATCCGCATCCGTTGTCGTTGATGATTACATCCGTCTGTGTGGGGGGAGGTGTTGTTTGTACAAAAAATTGCTGTTCAATTCCCACCAGAAAGAATATGTTAAAAATATATTTAGTCATTCGATTGTTAATTAAATTCTTAAAATACAGTGCTACAGAATTACATCAATCTCCACCGACCATGTCCTCCGTCATAGATGAATATATTACACACATCACCTCCCATCTTGACAATATTTGAATTAGATTCAGTGTGAATGCGCGTTATAGGTGTCGCACCTGAATCTTCATTCACAATGGTCATTGTCTTACTACTTACATTGACAATAATCAGGACCTGGCCATCTACACCTCCAGTCAAACCCACAAGATTAAAAGCACCTGAAGCCGAAGCAATACGGATGAAGGATTTCCCGCCAACATCAATTGTTGTATTTCCGTTGGAGATCGCAATATCAGTGCGGCTCATCACAGGCGCCCCTCCTGATGGAACAGCCCAATTGAGAAATGCATTCGTACCGGCTATAGATTCCACCTCAAGAACCTGTCGGTTGCCAGATGGCGCAGCATCAGGGAGAATATAGGTTACGTCCTGCGCTTGCGGCTGGGCCTTAAATGCAGTATAATGATTCCCTGATGTGCTGGGTTCAAGAAGCCTGATCTCGCCTGCTGAATTATTATTATTTCCTAATGCGAGTGTTGTATTCGTTGTAGTCTGAATACCCGGTGCGATATCATGTCCTTCAATCGGGCCAGCTATCAGCAATACCCATGCAGCAGCAGTTGGAGTGCCACCGTTATAATAAAATCCCTGAGCACCGTCAGTTTGATACACGATAAGTCCCGAAGCAGGATTTGAAATATTTGAACGCTGTGATCCTGTCATTCGCGGAACGAGTAGTCCTTTATCCGTACTTCGGATATCGAGCATTGCAGATTCATCTGGTGCAACACCCTCGGTGTTAATTCCCACTGACTGTGAAAAAGTATTTGTATTTATCATACAAAAAAGAACAAGAAGTATTGCTGGAAAAAATTGAATGTGTTTCATAATCAGGATTTTATTCGTTAATTATTTGTCTCAGGAAATTTCTAAAAAGAAATCGCAGGATTAGCCGGAGCTGTGCAAACACCAGCAAATGAAATTATACCCGCACCACTGACCAATGGATTCATGACAGAAGGAGGGGATGCAGGGTTGTTCGTGTTGATATTCCAGCTAGCAGCCATGGAGGCACCACCGCCCTGAAGGATGAGCTCATGTGCATTCACAACGCGACCTTCATGATGTGAAAATGCAAATGTGCCATTTACTGTGTTATTCTTAATCCATGCACACGTCTTATTCGTGAAAGCGCTTCCGGAGGCACCTGCGGCAGAGCGGATAAATGAATTAGCAGTTGATCCGGCAGAACCCACCGTAATGTTATTACCTGAAACAGTAGCGTCCATCCGGCCATCGCCAGCCCTGGATACTAGTTCAATACCATTATCGAGCAAAACGCCGGTTATTGTATTGTTCGCAATTTCAATTTTCATATCAGCACTTTCCTGCGCCACAGCCCTGATGCCCGTTCCTGAACCTACGACGACCTGAACAGGATTATTGCTAAATCTTCCTTCCATCGTAGAATTGCCTTGTGCAAAAATGTTGACAACGCTTGTCAAGGCACCTTTAAAGAGCGTATTGCCAATAATATTAAAATCTACATCACCATTATCGGCTGCATCAATATCAATCCCTCCTCCTCCGCCGGCGAATGTGCCATAATCAAAAGTATTGCCCTGCATATCGAGACTCATGACGGAATTATCTTCAGCAATCGTCTGCAGACCATTTGTTTTATTTCTTCGGAAGAAGCTATTCAGAATATCGATGGTGGTATTGGAGGTGCCGAATGTACTGATCTCAAAACCATCCGCCCCAACTGCAGAAGACTGTGTGTCATCGAAATTAGAGCTTGTAACATCCAGTGTGAGCGTTTTACTGATGTTATAAATAGTGACACCTCTGCCACCCGGAAACGTAATAGATGTATTGGTGATTTCAGATATCCCGAATAGATTCAACGCGTATAAACCACCCACTTCCGAACCACCCCCGCTCCCTGCATTGATAATTGTGCTATTGAGAAGTTTGAGTGTGCTTACTTCACGGGCATTAATCCCCTGTTGTGCTGTGGTACCTGATATATCGATATTATCCAGGGTAACTGTGGTGACTGTATTGAGATGAATAGCAGCATTGCATCCTGAATTATCTACAGCGCCGCAGAGACCTCCGGAATTGAAAAGGTTTGCATTTGTAAATGCCATATTGCTTAAAGCCAACATGTTTGTGGTAAATGCATCAACACCGCGGTTTGTTATATTTTGAATCGTTCCACCACTCGCATTCGTAGTACCTGTACCTGTTACTTTTAATCCACCTGAAGCGCCTGTTGTATTTAATGCAATGCCTGTTCCCGGATCTGCTGCAACTGTATTATTTCCTGCTGAGATGCTTAAGAAGTTAAGGTGTGCTGCGGCTATAGTTGTAGCGTTTACATTCAGTGCCGTTGCAGAAGTGCTGTTAATCGTATTGCTTGCACCAGTGACAGAAACCGTTCCTCCACCTGTAGCATTAAATCCGGTACCGGTTGTAGTGCTAAGTACAAGACCACCCCCTGTAAAGTTGATAGTAGCTCCAGTATTATTTAAAAGGTTTACAGCTGTATTGGCGGCTGTATTCAGATTCTTCGAGGGGTTATCAAAGGTGATGGTTCCTCCTCCGGAATTCTGTACGCGAATTCCCTGTGTGGTGGAAATAATATTGCCTGTTTGGAAAGTGATGTTGTTACTGTCATGATTATCTATATCAACGGCAAGGCCTGAATTCCCGGTGATAGTTCCTCCATAGGCAGAGGTTATAGTCCCTCCTGTAACCAGAAAAGCAGCTCCGGTTGTTCCACTCAGTGTTCCTCCTGTTGCGCTAAAAGTGCCTGATACATTCGTAAATGAAATACCATTCGTTGGACTGCTGGTGGTTCCCACATTGGTGAAATTCAGGGTGACGGGGCTATTGCTTCCGGTTCGGTTGATATTAATAGCAGGGCCACCTGCAGATGTTATGTTGCTTCCGGCTGCGAGGTTTACCGTAAGCTGGCCGGTATTATTATTGCCTGAAAGTCCGGCACCGGCTGAAGTAGTGATGGAAAGCGTGCTAAAGAAAACAGCCCCTGTATTTCCGGTTGCAACACCACCAAGGTTTACGCCAATTCCAGTGGAGGCCCCTTTATTGACTGTAGTACCGGCGAAGGTTACGGAAGTTGCTGAACTCTGAATATCAATGCCGGTTCCACCGGGATTGGTAATGGAAGCTGCACCTGTTACTGTAGTGGTGCCTCCTCCTACGCCGTGAAGAAATCCCGAGCCGGAATTACCTGATGTGGTCAATGATCCAAAGGTCCGTGTACCGGCAGAGTTATTTTGCAGACTTACAGCGTCAGTACCTGCGGTAACACTGGTATTGCCAAAATCAATTGTGGCTGTTGACTGATTGATTAAAATGCCCTGAGTGGCATTCCCTGATACAGTAGTACTTCCAAATGCAACCGTACCTCCAACCTGGCTGATCAGGATTCCCTGAACGGTACTGGAGGTAGTAGTCACACTTATAAATTTAGACAATACATCAAATGAACCATTTGTAAGGTTGAGCGCCTGCCCATTACCAAAGAGTGATACGTCAGGTGTCGTTGTATCCCCTGCCCGTAAGGTGCCAAAATTGGTTCCGGAAATCTTCGCGCCGGTGGTTGCGCCTACATTTAAACCTCTAATTTGGTTATTGGTCGCAAGCGTAATTCCAATTCCACCTCCATTTGTGATTGTAGGTCGGTTGGCTGCAGTAAGTGTTGGAAGTGTTTTACTATGTATCGGTAATGCAAATGGAAGGACTGCAGAAAGATTGACTCCTCCGGAATGTCCTTCTCCATATAGTCTTTCTCCAGCCTGAAGGACAATACCACCCGTATAATCCGTACCCGTGTGTTCCAGGTAAACGACGTCTCCAGCAGTTGCCGAACCTCCATTGAAAGCCGTAAGTGAATTAAATGGCGATGATAGCCTGCCATCACCTGCTGCAGCGCTATTATCAACAAACCAGATCAGGTTTGAAACCGTAATCGTAACGGTTGCCATGTCTGAAGAAGGTACCGGAGCTCCAACCGGATTGCTATCTGTGAGTGTGTAGGTGAAGTTGTCAGTCCCTGTAAATCCTGCTGGAGGAGAATACATAAAACTGCCGTCTGCGTTCATCATCACAGAACCTCCGTTCGCTGACAGACATGCACCACATGAAGGAGTAGCGGCTGCAATAGCATCATCATAGTCATTGGACTTGACTCCGGAACCAGCAGGTACATTAATTCCCACGTTTCCGGTAGAAGCATATGAATCGTTGGCGGCAAGAGGAGAGGTTTTAAATGAACCGGGGACCAGCGTTGTCCTTGGATCCAACATAGCGTTTAACTGGACATCGTTAGCAGGTCCGGTTCCTGTGTTTGGTATGGTTACAGTATACCGTATGCGGTCATTTGGGTCAGCTGAACCAGGAGTTCCCAAATCAATAATGATTGCATCAGTCTGGGTGGGTGGTGGAATGATTGGGGTTTGAGCTGAAATAATGTTTGCCATCAGAAGGCAAAACAAGATCTGAATTGATCTCATATCGATTAGGGTTGGTTTTGAATAATATTCAGATTTCAAAGCAATATAAATGGGTACTTCCATCATAATCAGCTTACAACCCATTTGTTAAACTGGTTTCAAAGCTTGTATGTCAGGAAATGTTTATCAGAGACGGAGTCTCAATAATGTGCTAAGATATCTTGGAAATATGATAAAACTGCACATCGAGGCGTAAAGAAATCCGCATCCAAATCAATCTGGGAAACCGTAAATAGTTATAAAAGGAGTTTACATGCCCGAGCCCCATCTATATTTGTGTTATGTCAGATAATGAAAAACTTGTATTAGGTAATCCTGAGTCTGAAAAATTCAAAAAATTAACTTTTCGCCCGGTTGAAACCGGCGATGATTCTCTTTTACAAGAGATTTACATAGAAAGCAGGGCTGAGGAAATGGCGATGGTGGCTCACTGGTCGGAGGAACAGAAATTAGCTTTTCTATTACAACAATTTCATGCACAGGACACCTACTATCACCAACTCTATACGAATGCAACCTTTGATATTATTTTACTTGAGGGTCATCCTGTAGGGCGATTATATATAGATCGAACCTCAGAAGAAATCCTGATCATTGATATTGCACTACTTCCATCCTTTCGCAATCTGGGTTTCGGTGAATATATCCTTCGGGAGCTTATGGTTGAGGCATCCGAAACAGGTAGAAGGGTAAGTCTCCACGTAGAACGGTTCAATAAGGCTTTGCACCTTTATACAAGATTAGGCTTCACCATCGTGGATGAATTACAACCAATTTATCTGCAACTTGAATGGAATTCACAAATGACTGATATAAATAGATTTCAAAATGGATGAGCATTTACACATGGCTGATTTTACACCCTGGCTTAACCATGTTTTCGCCATTAACTTTTCCGGGGCAGGAGATTATCCCGCAAGACTCACAGAAGTAAAAGAAATAAATAGCTTTACGACGATCCAGCGAAAACCGTTTTCTATTGTATTTAGAACGGATCAAAAAACTGAGTATTTTCAACAAGCAATCTGTATCTTGCGGCACCCGGAAAAAGGTGATCTACCCCTTTTCCTGGTCCCGATAGGTTTCGATGGAGTAGGCATGAGATACGAAGCCATATTTGCCTGAAAGAGTAATTTTAGAATCAAAACAAAACGAATGAAAAGGAGGAATTTCGTCCACAATGCATCCATAGGATTTGTGGGATTCAATTTAGCCAATGCGGATATTCGTTCTATTTTTGAAAATGACAAGATCAAACTATGGTTGCGTGAATATGTAATGGCTACACATGTCAACCGTGTTACAGTTGACCCGCAGTTGTCTGAATCGCTAAACGAAGAGATCAATAAAGTAGATTTGAGTTTCTTAAAAACCGGATTCAAATCAACTGGTGATCCTGTTTATTTTTATCCGCACGATGATCGATATTGTTTTTGTTCTTCGACATTACGACATGACCGATCCGGCATGACTGACATCCTGCTTCCATTCTTTCACAAAGATGCATCAGGAACCTGGCATCATTTTACAACTATCAATGGCTATCAATTGGAAGCGCTTGTGCATGCCGCCCGGACCTTAACGGATTGCCCGTATCCGCTTGAACAGCTTTTGCTTCCAATCCAAAATAATTCTTCACATCAACATTTTCCAGGGTTTTACACACAGAAGGGAACACTTGAAATTTCAACCGTGATTGATGGACAGAAACAAACTGAAACATCCATTTTAATTTCAACTCATCAGGGAGTAATAATGAATGAGACTTTTGCATCTGAGCATTGTCTTACCTGTTCACTGATAGTAGCATAAGGAAAATTGAATACCTCTTTAAACTTCAAAAGATGTCAGAACCATTTTTAGGTGAAATTAAAATAGTCAGTTGGAATTTTGCTCCTCAAGGTTGGGCTTTCTGCCAGGGGCAATTGTTACCAATCAATCAAAACCAGGCTCTTTTTTCGCTTCTGGGGACCACATATGGGGGAAACGGCCAGACTAATTTTGCCCTCCCCGATCTTCGTGCACGTGTACCTATCCATAAGGGTTCTGGCTTTACGCTGGGGCAGGTTGCTGGTCAGGAGAATCATTCACTCACCATTTCGGAACGTCCCACGCACCTGCACATCGTAAATGCACTTGCTCCGTCAGATGGATCATTGAATACCAACGTTCCAACGGGTAACCTTTTATCGAATAGCGCTCCGAATGAAATTTATAATTCAGGGGCATCATCACCGCCTCTTATTTCTCACGGAGTGGCCACCATAAGTAACACAGGGGTAAACCAACCCCATTCTAACATGCAACCATTTCTTACCCTTAATTTCATCATTGCCCTGCAGGGTATTTTTCCTTCACAAAATTAAGAAGGCTAATAATAGATAAACACAATGCACCATGGCACAACCATTTGTAGGAGAAATAAGAATGTTCGGGGGAAATTTTGCGCCTGCAGGTTGGCTGTTTTGCGAAGGTCAACTCCTTTCCATTTCCGAGAATGAAACTTTATTTACGTTGATTGGAACCATCTACGGAGGTGACGGACAAAGCACATTTGCACTTCCTGATTTACGTGGTAGACTTCCCATTCACATGAGCTCAGGTTTTACGTTAGGACAATCTGGAGGTGTTGAAGAAGTTACTTTAACAACCAACCAGCTTCCGGCGCACAATCACCAGTTTTTAGCATTTGATGCAACTAGTAACACACCAAATGCATCAAATAATCTTCTCGGAAAATCTACGCAGGTAGATATGTATATTGATGTTAATCCGGTAAACCCGATGTCCCCATTATCGATCAGTCCTGTTGGTGGCAGCCAACCTCACGACAATAAGATGCCCTTTTTATGTATTAATTTTATCATCTCCCTGTTTGGAATATTCCCTAGCCAATAATCCTGTAATCCATGTCAAGCCCTTTTGTTGCTGAAATAAGAATTGTACCCTTCAACTTCGCGCCCACCGGCTGGGCATTTTGTCAAGGTCAAATATTGCCAATCAGCCAGAACACTGCACTGTTTTCTTTATTAGGAACTACGTATGGTGGTAATGGCTCATCCACATTTGCCTTGCCTAATCTTGAAGGCAGCGCGCCAATGCATCCGGGTCAGGGGCCAGGACTTTCCTTGTATGACCTTGGACAGACAGGAGGAACTGGCGCCATCACCTTACTGGAATCTGAAATTCCCGTGCATACTCATAACATTGTCACCGCGAATGCTGCCGGTGATAATAATATCCCTACTACTAATCACATTGGACGTTCTTCCAATGGCTCCGTGTTCGCTTTGCCTCCGGCTGGAAATATACCACCCACAGTGCAATTAAAAGCTAACGCACTTTCTCCGACAGGGGGCTCGCTTCCGCACAATAATCTGCAACCGTTACTTACATTAAATTTTATTATCGCCTTACAGGGCGTTTTTCCTCCACATCCTTAGCAGAGCGTAAGAGCGTAAGAGAGTAAGAGCGTAAGAGAGCGCATTCTGATCAGGTTTCAACCTGCATTGCACGTAACGTGATATCGTCAATTTTGTATTCCAGGCTGACCAGTTATACAAATATTAAAGGAAAGCTGTGATGATAGCAGTGTGTTAAAATTGAAGAATTAGTTGCATAACGTATAATTACGTTATATATTCGTGGTATAAAGGATATACATGACACGAATTAAGAGCCTGACAAAAGCCGAAGAGGACATCATGCAACTGATCTGGATGCTGGATCGGTGCACGGTTAGTAATATTCTGGATGAATTGCCCACACCACGTCCGCCACATTCTTCCATTTCTTCCATCGTTCGCATACTCGAGCGAAAAGGATTTGTCGACCATAAAGCGTATGGCCGGACGTATGAATATTTTCCTATCATCACAAAAGAAGCCTATTCCAAAAGAAGTCTCCTGTCATTACTCAAAGATTACTTTGACGGATCCACACCTCAACTGGTATCTTATCTGGTTGAGGAAGATCAGACCTCCATTGAAGAATTACAGGAGCTCATCAAACAACTTAAAAAGAAAAACGCATGACGCTCATTACCTATCTCTTGCAGGTAACGGTTTGTATGGCCTGCTTTTTTGGATTTTATATGATTGCCTTGCAGCGCGAGACTACGTTTCGGACGAATCGGGCATACCTCATATCGACTGTGTTGATCTCCCTGATCCTGCCGTGGATTAAAATATATGTAGATCTGTGGTCAGCAAAAGCCTTCATCTCCAATTCGCAAGTATTCCTGGGTTCATATGTGGATTCATTCCAAGCGATCACGATCACTGCACCTGCAAGTTATTCATTGCATTGGACCGAAATTTTCACAGCAGGTTACTTCGTTTTTGCTTTGATATTTGGTATACGATTTTGTGTTGAGATCCTAAAAATTTATAACATCTACAGAACCGGACAGAGTATCGTAGTCCGCGGTCATAAATGCATGTTGTCCCCAAATGTAAAAACACCGTTTTCTTTTTTCAATACCATCTATTTGCCTGCTGCGCATCAATTTTCAGCAGAAGAATTGGCAGAGGTCATTCGGCATGAACGTTCACATATTATCGGGAGGCATTCCGTTGATATTATCCTGATGGAAATGATCGGCGTAATCCTTTGGATAAATCCGATGGTCTACTTATATCGGCGCAAATTGCGAGAGCTTCACGAATATCTTGCAGATGCCGAAGTCATACGTCATCATCACTGGGAGTCTTATGCGACTTTCCTGATCTCCCAAAAAAATTATGGTTTGCAAAATACTTTATCCAATCAGTTAGTCTATTCACAATTAAAAAACCGTTTAATCATGATGACCAAAAAACCATCTTCTATGTTGTCAAAAATAAAATATGCAGGTATGCTACCTATACTGATGATTGCACTTGTGTTATTTTCTTTTCGTGAAAAAAGTATAGAAAAGCAGTATGATCCCAAGTATATAAAGGATGACTACCATTTATACGAAGATGGATTCAACATGTACACACCATGGGGTGTCGAATTGCAGACGATATCCGCTGAAGACAATACACAACAGCCTTTATTTCCAGGGTGTGATAAAGTACCACTCATGGAACAAAAATCCTGCAGTCAATCGCGACTGATAGAATTTATTGGCAGGGAATTAAAATATCCTCAACAGTTGATCGATGAAAATATCACTGGCCAAGTGTATGTGAAATTTACTGTAGGAGCGAATGGACTGATTAAAGAACCGGTCATTGAAAAATCGCTCCATGCCGCTGCTGATCAAGCCGTACTCAATGTTTTCAGACTTTTAAATGGTAAGGCAGGCAAGTGGACACCGGGACGAAAGGAGGGGAGAGTGGTGAGTATGGAGATGATCCTTCCGATTTCGTTTGCTGAGCGTGAAGACGGCAAAGATGAAGCATACACGTATGTAGAAGAGATGCCCCGTTTCCCGGGATGTGAAAATCAGGAAGAAGATGTCCGGTTTAAATGTGCAAATGAAAAGATGTATAAATACTTCTACGAATCCATCAAGTACCCAAAAGAAGATCGTGATAAAGGAATTCAGGGAATGGTCATTGCGCAGTTTGTTGTGCGACCTGACGGAAGTATATCTGATATCAATATCATAAAAGGAGTAAGCCCGGGTATTGATACAGAAGTCTTGCGCATTGTGGAATCCATGAATGCATTGCCGGAACGATGGATACCCGGCCGGGATAAAGGCATCGCTGTGCCTGTCACTTTTACGGTCCCTTTTAAATTTGTATTCCAAAATGATCAGGTGCCCGTTATAAAATCAGATGAAGTTAATAAGGATAATGATAGTACCGATGTTGCTAAACATGCGGGTGAAGGATCAACTTTATTTCCCAATCCGGCTACAGGTAAAATTACAGTTTCACTTTTTGAAGGTGCTCATATGATTCGGATTCTGGATATATCAGGAAGAACGATTCTATCCAAACCCATCACCAGTAAAAATTCTATCTCAGAAGAAATTGATATAAAATCCCTTCAGGAAGGGAATTACATTCTTCAGATAGTTTCAGATGACGAAACGAAATCCATGAAGTTTATCAAAGCGAAAAACGAATAGCCGTATTTACGAAATGGAAAAAACAGGCCGCGAATATGTGCGGCCTGTTTCATTTCAACAAACTACATGAAGACGTTAATCACAACTTTTATTTCCTTTACCTTGATTTCCTCTGCCTGGATGATGATGATCGGATGTTTCATTTCTTGTAAACATCAGCACGTCTCTACCCTGAGATGTCCGCATGCGTAAGGTTTCCCTATCGATTACCTGGATCGTATTGCCTGCGTTGTTTTTAAATCTGGACCCTGAACGATCCGAATAATATTTGTCATATCCACCCTTCCGTGTTTTGACCATGTACCCACCTTTAAAGGATTTTACATCCACATATTTCCGGTGCTGACGATTATACCACCTACCTTCAAGAGAGCCGCTGAAATTTCCCCTGTCGCTATCCCAACCATCATTACGGTTATGGTTTCGGTTATTATTATTCCAACCGTCATTATCCCATCCATTATTATCGCTGTTATCCGGATTGCCGCGGTTTTCTTTAACTCGGTTAAAGGATACTCGCTTTGAAGATCCCGATTCAGTCCAGACAACTTCATCATCTGTTACCCAATCGTACCTGTTGCCATTGCGGTCAATAAACGTATTTTCATCTTTGGCTACATACCGATACCAGATTCCCTGATCAGTCCGCTTAGCACGAATCCCATCATCATCTTGTTCAATTCGCACAGTTATATTCTGGCGTGTATTTCGCCAGAGTCCGTCAAGTTGACTTGCCTGTAATGGAGAGCAAAGCATCAGGAGAAATGCACTGATCGCTGAGAAACTAAGTGAGTTCATTTTCATGGCGCGATAATTTATGAGAATAACTCATTTTGACCCTGAAAGTATGTTAAGGAGTTGTTGCAGCCTGGTTAAGGTTACATTATTATGTCCATCATTGCCAGATAGCATTCCTGCATTGCAGAGAATTGGATCAATCCCGTTTACGATCTCTTCGTTCTTCTCTTTTCTCCTCTCGTGTCTGTTTCTTTTCTTCTTTGGCATCACTCTTGGGGCCAAAGATATCTTCAATCAGTATTCCAAGACCGGATTGCGGATCACCTCGCAGCACAAATTGCCGGGGCCATTTTGTATTGGTTGAATCGGGTTCGCCAGAAGAATTAAGTTCTGCCAGTTGACTCATGTCTGCAGAAAAGGGACAATCATTTACATACCTGAATTCTTCCGGCCACCAGGAATTGAAATAGGTTTTATTATATTCTGGTTCTGCCTGGAGTCGTTGAACAAATTCACCCCATATCGGAAGTGCCGTTTTTCCTCCTTGTCCATCTCGCAGACTATTAAAGCTGACACGCCTGTCAAAACAACCAACCCATGCGCCGGCAAGAAACTTAGGTGACATCCCAACGAATAAACCGTCGGATTGAAACTGTGTCGTTCCTGTCTTACCGGCAAGTGCACCTTTGATGTTATAGGTGCCACGCAGACTTGCTGCCGTGCCGCGGTCTACCACGTTAGATAACATCTGGTTAATAATGCCACAGGTCTCGGCACTAAAAACAGAAGTAGTTGGTTGTGTACCAAATTCTTCAAGGACATTGCCATCGGCATCTTCAATCCGGGTAATCAGCATATACGGACGATGAGATCCTTTGTTTAGAAATGTTGTATAAGCACTTACTAATTCCAGCAGCGTTACTTCAGCGGTGCCAAGGGCCAGGGATGGCACTTTTTTCATTTCACCTTTAATCCCCATTTTACGTGCTCGCTGGATCACTGCATCCATACCTGTATCGAAAATCAATTGAACAGCAATCGTGTTGATACTTTTTGCAAGAGCACCTACCAGTGAGTAAACTCCGCCATAACTGTGATCTGCATTACGCGGTGCCCAGTTTTCGTATTTAGAATACGTTCTTTGTTCATTCATGTAGAAGGTACAGGGAGATATGCCCTGATCGATCGCGGTAGCATACAGGAAGGGCTTGAAGGCGGATCCCGGATGACGCGGTGTGATCACAAAATCAATATCAAAAGTCTGAGCATCATTACCACCAACCCATGCCATCACGCCACCCGTTTTTGGATT
The DNA here is from genome assembly GCA_038203125.1 of Chitinophagales bacterium. Taxonomy (GTDB): domain Bacteria; phylum Bacteroidota; class Bacteroidia; order Chitinophagales; family Saprospiraceae; genus Opimibacter. The sequence goes on along the minus strand of JBBREG010000003.1, from coordinate 22,508 downwards.
GATGGCCACAAGTGATCCCTGCAGCATTTTTAGATAATGTTTAATACTGTCGAGTGGAGTGGCGGTCGTATCCCGCATGCCATTCCACGTCCAGAATTTCATCTGAATTTTTTCATCAAATATTTTTTTGATCGCTTCTTTACTTTTTCCATCTTCTGACAGGCTCACGTAACGGTCAGATCTTTTGACAGCATCATCAATGGCGTCCTGGTAAGGTTCCCAATCGGTAAATTGTTTGTCAAATTGTTCCTGTAGTTTAGACATATGTGTTCGGGCAGCTTCTTCAGCATATTCCTGCATGCCAAAATCAATCGTGGTATATATTTTCAGACCATCAACAAAGAGATTGTAAGGTTCACCATTTGGTTTCGTATGGTTGGCACACCAGTCTAATAACAGGGGACGTAGCTGGTTTCTGAAATACAACGCTATCCCTTCACTATCTGTATTTCGTTGGTATGATATCGTCAATGGAATATTACGCAATGAATCCAATTGTAAGGAATCAATTACACCATTTACCGCCATTTGCTGAAGCACTACATTTCTGCGGTTAAATGCGCGGTCCGGATAATTTCTTGGATTGTAATAACTCGTTGCTTTTAATAAGCCCACCAGTGTAGCACTCTCCTCGATAGCTAACGAATCTGCAGTCGTACTAAAGTATCTGTCAGCGGCTGCATCGAGACCATAAATATTTTCACCGAAAGGAACAGTATTAATATAAAATGTAAGAAGCTCCTCCTTGGAGTAAACCTTTTCTAATCTAGAAGCTACAATCCATTCCCGAAATTTATTGATCAGCATTGCGACAAACCAATAATCTTTCCGCGGAAATAAATTTTTTGCAAGTTGCTGTGACAATGTACTGCCACCACCCGCGCTTTCCTGGCCCAGTATTAATCTCTTCACAAATACACGTCCCCAACTTCTGAAGTCAATACCATGATGAGTCCAGTACCTTGAATCTTCGGTTGCAATAAGAGAGGTCATAAACTCAGGCGGAATATCTTCAAAGGCCAGCGTGTTGCGATTGACAGTATAGTATTTACCCATCAGCTTGCCATCCACGCTGTAAATCTTCGATGCTTCAGGTTGTCTGATAGCTTTAAGCTCTTTCTTGCCAGGTACGCTTCCAAAGGCCCCAATCCAGGTGAGGAAAAAAAGAAGGATCAGCAAGCCGAAAATGCATCCAATGAGATACAGTGAATAGCGGAACCAATTTTTCTTTAGCTGTGGCTCCCTGACAAAGTCGCGAAACTTCTGCCAGAGCGAAAGAAAGAATTGCTTACTAGGGGAGGTATTGAAGGAAGAAGGTTTGTTTTGGGTCATAAGGAAGATCCAAGGGTTACATTGAGCGTAGCCGGTCGGTCATCGCGAATCACTTTTATCCGGATCTGGTCACCAGGTTTATATTTTTCCAAAATAAGCAATAAGTCGTTATTAGATTTGATTGACTCACCATTTACTTCGGTGATAAGGTCACCTAACGACATATCACCATTTCCAAGACGTCGTGTGGGTCGTAATCCACCTTTTGCAGCTCCACTTCCGGGACTGACGTCAAGTACCATCGCTCCTTCCAGATTCAGCTGATCAATAGATTGTTGGGATACTAACTCAATCCCCAATACCGGCCGTTTTACTTTTCCATATTTGATCAGGTCGGGTACTACCCAATTAACCACATCAACCGGAACTGAAAAGCCAATGCCGGAATAGGCACCGGACGGACTTAAAATCGCGGTATTGACACCGATCAATCTCCCACTCAGGTCCAGCAGGGGTCCACCACTGTTGCCAGGGTTGATCGCAGCATCCGTTTGAATTACATCGCGGATTGGCACACCGGATACAGAATTTATTTCTCGGCCCAGTGCTGAGATAATCCCTGTGGTTAATGTCTGGTCTAGTCCAAATGGATTCCCTATCGCGAATACCGATTGACCCACTTTCAGGTCAAATGAACTGGCAATAGGTAATGGTCGGAGCGCAGAATTAGGTTTTATTTTTAATACAGCCAGATCCTTGCGTTCTTCAAAACCGATCACTTCAGCATCCCATGATGTCTTATCAGACAATGTCACTTTCGCATGATATGCATTTTGAATGACGTGAAAATTGGTCACGATATGTCCCTCCTCATCCCACACAAATCCCGAACCTGTACCAGAAGGGATTTCATATATATTTCGGCTCCAGGAATCCTGTTGCTGGCTTGTGGTCGTGATGTAGACAACGGATGGGGCTGACATTTCAAACAATTTAATGGTTGCTTCCTCCACCGTGCTGACTACGGTGACAGGGTCTATAGGACGACCTGTAGTCATCTGTGCCTTTACCACGTGAGGTTCTCTGTCAGATTGTTGGGTTGTACTGCTATGGCTGGAGGGCGGATCCCATCGACATTGATAAAATATGCCAATAAAAAGACCCAGCAGTAAACAAATTGTACCAAATGTTGCTTTATTCATAATGCGGACATTGTTTTACTGTCCTCTCAACGCCAAAGATCGTGATATTCTTGTGAGATTCATGATTGGGCATATGAGGATGGTGAACAAATGGCTCATATAAATTCCTAACAATTAAAATGAAAATATGGCAGTCTTGTTTACTTGCTGCCATTCTTCCTCGATTCACTTTTTTAAAAAATCCTTCAGATCATGAAATCGATCATATCATCTTTTCGTCTTAAATTCCTTTCCCTGGCGCTCGTTTTTTTCGTTGCCTCATGTGCGGTCAACCCTGTCACCGGCAAAAAAGAAATCTCCCTGATGTCCGAATCCCAGGAGCTTGCATTGGGTGCAGAATCTGACCCGCAAATTGTAGCCCAGTTCGGGTTATATGATGATGCTGAGCTACAGTCCTTTATCAATGCCCGTGGCCAGGAAATGGTTAAAGTATCTCATCGTCCGGATATGAAATTCACATTCCGCATCCTGGATTCCGATGTGGTAAATGCATTTGCTGTACCGGGAGGATATGTATACTTCACGCGGGGTATTATGGCACACTTTAATAATGAAGCTGAGTTTGCAGGTGTATTGGGCCATGAAATAGGACATGTCACAGCACGTCACTCTGCAGAACAATACACCAAAGCCACACTCGCGAATGTACTTTTAATCGGGGGTATGATCGTGTCTAAAGAACTCAGAACTTTTGCTAATGAAGCACAAACCGCGATGAGCTTGCTTTTTTTAAAATACAGCAGAGATAATGAAAGTCAATCCGATGCATTGGGTGCTGAGTATTCTACTAAAGTTGGCTATGATGCGGATGAGATGGCTGAATTCTTTAAAACATTAAAAGCCCTCAGCGCTGATTCCGGAGCAGAAATACCAACCTTCACTTCTACGCATCCTGATCCTGCTGACAGGTATAATAAAGTGAAAGAACACGCCGCTGCCTGGAAAGCACAGGTTCCGAAAAGCACTTATAAAGTAAATCGTGATGCCTATTTGAAGATGGTGGATGGAATCGTTTATGGCGAAGATCCACGCCAGGGGTATGTTGAAAATAGTGTCTTTTATCATCCTGAATTGAAATTTCAATTTCCAGTTCCCTCCAATTGGAGACTGGTCAACAGTCCAACACAGGTACAAATGGCCCCTTCAGATGGAAAAGCACTGATGATATTCACTATAAGCCAGGGTGGCTCTCTGGAAGCAGCAGCAACAGCTACTAATCAGGAATTGCAGTTGACTGTCCAAAATAAACGCAACCTCACTGTGAATGGATTGCCTGCCTTGGAAGTTCTTACCACTCAGACATCCCAGGACCCCAACTCCGGACAAACCAATTCGATCGCAGTACAAAGCATGTATATCCAGTATAAATCTGACATCTATGTATTTCATGGAGTATCCACACCTCAGGCCTTCCAAAGCTATGATGGTCAGTTTGACAGAACGATGTCAGGGTTCAAAACACTTACTGATGCCAGCAAAATAAATGTGAAACCAGAGCGAATAAATCTGGTCAATGTAAAGTCTTCCGGCACCCTGAGCCAGGCCCTCCAGGCAAACGGGGTACCTTCTGCAAGAGTTAAGGAATTTGCAATTCTCAATGGAATGGAGTCAAATGCCCAGGTAAAGGCAGGCACCATGATTAAGGTAATGACAAAATAAAGTATTGAGGATCTGCCAGTTGTATCTCTTTCACAGTTGGCAGGTCCCTATCCGTTGTAAGAATTAGCGTAGTATTGGATATATGGGAAAAGGAAGTTACCTTTGCCCCGCTTAAAAATCACCGTATCAGAATGCTTATAATTGAAGTAAAAGAATCAGAATCCATTGATCGTGCCCTGAAGAGGTACAAACGTAAGGTTCAGAATGTAAGACTGATCCAGGAATTACGTCGCCGCAAGGAGTTTGTAAAGCCATCCGTATCCCGCCGCAACGAGATTCTGAAAGCCGTATATCGTACGAAGAAACAGACTGAAGAATAAATACCTGTTCACAGGTTATTTATGTTCATTTTATCATTCTGATTATTTCTTTTCCTGAATCCTCTTATTTTTGGCTCCGGTCAGAAGGATCGCCATGCCATATTTGCATAGTGCAGACATTGCCCGGGTGGTGGAACTGGTAGACACGCAGGACTTAAAATCCTGTGGCCAGTAATGGTCGTGCCGGGTCGATTCCGGCTCCGGGCACATTAAGGATATATTGAAGCTATCTCAGACCTGCCCCATGGTTAGGTCAGGGAGTCACGAACAAGAGCCTGAGTCTCAGACCTCTTCATGACGGAATGGTAAATGCAGAAAGCACATTTAGGGGTTTTTGTGCTGGTAGGTATCAAAAATTATTATTCCGGGCATGGGGCAGGCTCTTTTTCCATAAGTTTTACATCCCTTTCTCACAACTTTACATACAGGTCATATTCATACGATAATTTTGCTGGTAATCAGCAGATTTCATATGAAAAGAAACCTTGATATATGTGTGATATCCGACCTTCATCTCGGAACACACGGCTGTCGCGCCATTGAGCTCCTCGAATACCTGCATAGTATCGAGCCCGCAAGGCTCATTCTCAATGGGGATATTTTTGATGCCTGGCAATTCAAAAAGAAATTTTTTCCGGCCACTCATTGGGAAGTCATCGAACGTATTCTCGAAATGGCGAATACAGGTACAATTGTATATTACCTCACTGGCAACCATGATGGAATCCTGAGACGCTTCCATTCTATGGACCTGGGCAATATCAGACTCAGGGATCAGCTTGAACTCAGGATTCAGAACAAAAGTCTGTGGTTTTTTCACGGAGATGTATTTGATGCCTCCATATTTATTGCTCCATGGCTGGCGATGCTGGGAGGAAAAGGATATGACTGGCTCATCCGACTCAACAACTGGATAAACCATTGGAGAATCTACCTGGGATTTGAAAAAATCTCATTTGCCCACAGGGTAAAGCGATCCGTGAAGCATGCTGTCCGGTTCATTTCAGATTTTGAAAAAGCTGCTGTTGACATGGCTCGAAAGAAAGGTGTCGATGCCGTCATATGTGGGCACATCCATCAGCCACGCATAGAGACCACGACCAAAGATGGAATTGAGGTCACCTATATGAATAGTGGTGACTGGATTGAGAATCTAACCGCGCTGGAATACAAGAGTGGTACGTGGAGGCTATATCGTCATGGGGAAGTGGTGCATGCTGGCCTGGATGAATTTTTATCGCATCTGGAAGATGACCAGTATGTGTTTCCAGGTACAAAAGAGAGAGAGGAGGAAAAAGAGCGATTCAAATAAAAAAGAACTCTGATACAGAAATGTTTTTCCACACAAAAAAAGCTGATAATCTATTGATTATCAGCTTTTGAAGAGCGGAAAACGAGACTCGAACTCGCGACCCCGACCTTGGCAAGGTCGTGCTCTACCAACTGAGCTACTTCCGCATGGTATTAAACGGGCTGCAAATATACATTTTTTATAAAATCAAGCCAGTTCCGGAAGGTTTGTTTCAATTCATAGAAAACATAGACCTTTGGGACCGGCATGAACATCCTCCTGATCGATAATTACGACTCCTTTACGTACAATCTGGTCCAGTATTTTGAGGAAATAGCGGGAGTCATCCTCATTGTCATCAAAAATGACCAGATCACATCTCCACATCTCGATCAGGCTGAAAAAATTGTCATCTCTCCCGGTCCTGGCCTCCCTGATACCAATGGCAAGATCATCGATATTGTTAGAAGATTCTCAGGACGAAAACCCATACTTGGCGTCTGCCTGGGCATGCAGGCCATCTACGAGGCCTTTGGAGGAAAACTAACTCAACTTGATCGTGTATATCATGGTGTAACCTCGGAGGTGACAGTTGTCCGGGAGGATCCTGTACTCGCCGGCTTACCTGCACCGTTTAAGGCCGGGAGGTATCACAGTTGGGTCTGCGATCCAAAATATTTACCTTCAGATCTAATGATCACTGCATGGGATGATGATCAGGAAATGATGGCATGCCGCCACATTACACATCCAACATTTGGTGTACAGTTTCATCCCGAATCTTTCCTGACGCCGGAAGGAAAAATAATCATTAAAAATTTTACTGAAATATAACTCTAACTGCGTAGTCTACCAACCCAGAATATACGCGAAGATCAGCGGTGCCACAATTGTTGCATCTGATTCCACGATAAATTTAGGTGTGTCAATATCCAGCTTGCCCCAGGTAATTTTTTCATTCGGCACAGCACCTGAATAAGATCCATAGCTTGTAGTGGAATCACTGATCTGGCAGAAGTACGACCAAAATGGGATTCCATCCATGCGCAAATCCTGGTGCATCATCGGAACAACACAAATTGGAAAATCACCCGCGATACCTCCACCGATCTGAAAGAATCCAACACCATTTTGGCCGGCATTATTTTTATACCAGTCTGCCAGGAACATCATATACTCGATACCCGATTTGACAATGGAGGGCTTATACAATCCTTCCATACAATGTGCGGAAAACATGTTTCCGGATGTGCTGTCTTCCCATCCCGGAACAAGGATCGGGAGATTTTTTTCACATGCAGCTATCAGCCATGAATCTTCGCGATCAATCTGATGAAATTCTTCCAGCGAACCATTGCGGATCAATTGGTATATATATTCATGTGGGAAATATCGTTGGCCTTCAGCTTCTGCTTTGCCCCATACGTCCATCAACTGACGCTCTATGCGTCGCATCGCTTCTTCTTCAGGAATACATGTATCGGTTACACGATTAAAATGTTGATCAAGTAATGCACGCTCATCTGCCGGGCTCAGGTCACGGTAATTTGGTATACGCTTGTAATAGTCATGAGCGACAAGATTGAAGATATCCTCTTCAAGATTAGCACCTGTGCAGGAGATAATGTCGACCTTACCCTGACGGATCATTTCGGCCAATGATAAGCCTAACTCTGCTGTGCTCATGGCACCTGCTAGCGTGATCATCATTTTGTTCCCCTTCTCCAGCTGATCAACATATCCTCTGGCAGCATCCAGCAATGCGGCGGCATTAAAATGACGATAATGATGTACAATAAAATCAGTAATCGGCTTACTCATGATATTTTGGATTAGGATTTTTTAAAAATTAAATTTACCACGGATCATGTGTCGTATCCAAGGATTTGCAACATTTCATTGGGACGTTGTTCAGGCCGCCATAGCGTATCTATAAAATTCCCCTTTTCATCCCGATCCACAAGTATTTGCTGAGGTGATGGAATCAGGCAATGCTTTATACCTCCATAACCACTAATCGCATCCTGGTAAGCACCTGTATGGAAAAAACCAATATAGAGTGGTTCCTTTTCATCTTTTTCAAACGTGGGCAGGAATACCTGCTGATTGAGATCTTCAAAGTTGTAATAATCTGAATGATCACAGCTGATTCCTCCAATGTGTACACGTGTGAAGTCATTGTTCCATTTATTGACTGGCAATAAAATAAAACGCTCTGATATTCCCCATGAATCCGGAATGGTATTCATCAGGCTGTTATCAATTAAATACCAAAGCTCAGAATCATTTTGCTGTTTCTGCTCCAGTACGGTAAAAATGGTAGCTGCACTTTCACCCACCGTAAATTTTCCAAACTCCGTGAAGATATCCGGTTCATCAATGCCCTCTTCCGTGCATACAGCTTTAATATTGCTAATGATCTCGTCGACCATGTATTTGTAATCATATTCAAACGACAAGTTGTTCCGAATCGGAAATCCTCCACCAATGTTGATAGCAGTCAGCGTTGGACAGATTTTCTTAAGTTGGGCGAAGATCTTAAGTGCTTTTTTAAACTCACCCCAGTAATATAAGGTGTCCCGAATACCTGTATCGACGAATAGGTGTAACATCGTCACTTTCACACGTTTTTTTCTGCTGATTTTATCTTTGTAAAATTTTATGACCTCTGTGGGCCGGATACCAAGCCTTGATGTATAGTATGCCGATTGTGGTTCTTGTTCAATAGCGACGCGTATACCGATTTTCAATTCACCTTTTACCCGATCCAGGAGTTGATCCAGCTCCATGGTATTATCAAGAATGGGTATACAGTTTTCAAAACCCATCTCATATAATTGGGCAATACCATCCAGATATCGCTCAGTTTTGTAGCCATTATGGATCAGATTGATCTTACGATCGATATGCCCACTTCTGTACAGACTGACGATTAGATCGATGTCAAAGGCGGAGGATGTCTCCAGATCGACATCATGTTCAAGTGCTTTTTTGATCACGTGACTAAAGTGGCAACATTTAGTGCAATAGCAATAACGGTATGTTCCTTTGTAATGATGGCTCTTCATTGAGCGGTTAAACCAGTTTTTGGCTTTCTTGATCTGGTCCCCGATTCTGGGCAGATACGTTATTTTGAATGGGGTGCCGTATTTCTCGATAAGGTAGGCCAGGGAAATGCCATGAAACGTTAATTCCCCATTATGAAGGTCGAAACCTTCCTGTGGGAAATAATATGTCTGTTGGATAAGGTCAAAATAACTGTTTTTCATTCCTCAGATTAAGTTGCCGGAGATAGTGTTACCCGGCTGGGTCAAAATTAAAAAAATAGGAAAGGACGACCGGCTTTTCTTCTAGAGCCAGTTTTGACGCTTGAAGTAAATGATCTGCGCGATTCCAATCAGGATCATAATCCCCCAGAGGGCAGGATACGCCCATGGCCAGTTGTATTCAGGTTGGTGCTGAAAGTTCATCCCATACACACTGGTGATAAACGTCAGGGGAATAAAAATGGCCGTAACCACAGTCAATATTTTCATCACATTTGTCATCCTGTAGGTCATTTCTGACATGAACAAATCGTGTAAAGAAGACAAATGATCGTTTTGATCATCATTCAGATCAAGGAGCTGCATGATATTATCCATCACATCTCTGAAATAACGACGAGTTTTTTCTGTGACGACAGGACTATCAGTCCGTTGGATGGCACCTATTGCTTCACGGGTCGGAAGTATGATCCTATGGAGTTCTGCTATATCCTGCCGTATTTCATAGATCGATTTTTTGAGATCATGGGCAGGATTTTTATTGATTGCTGATTCCAGCAAATGGATGCGATCACTACAGCTGTCAATAACGGGATAATAATGATCCGTGATGAAGTCCAGAATCGCATACAATAAATAGTCTGGACGTCGTGACCGGATTCTTGAACCCGCCTGCTGCAGGCGCACTTTGATGGCCTGGAAACTATCATCAGGATATTCCTGGAATGTGATCAGTTTGCCTTCTGTCAGATAAAGAGATATTTGTTCACTGAGATATTCAGAACTATTACCTGTAGGGACCAGGTTTTTGACAATGACAAATACTCCATTCTCTGTCTGTTCAAATTTGGGTCGTTGCTCAGGATCCATGACATCCTCCAGCAAAAGTGGATCGAGATTAAACATTTTTCCGATCGCCTCTATTTCTTGTGCGTTATGGATTCCTCTGACATCCAGCCAATAAAAATAATTCGGGTTCGGCTCCGGTATCGCTATCACGGAAAGCTGCTCAATATGCTCTCCGTTATACCGTACAAATTCTTTGAGGATCTGATCGGATTGTTGTGAACCTGTGTAAATAAGTGATCCTGGAGGTAACCCTGTTTTCCGGATATGGATGGATGGCATTGAGTCGATGTTAGTCAATCAAAATTAACATTCCTTGACAGCAACAATCAGATTAGGTGATCAGTTGTGCTTCACTCCTTTATGATGCTGAATCCATTCGCTCCAGCTTCCGGGATACAGAAAGGCATCTTTACCTGTTGCAATTTTGTAGGCCAGAATATTATGACACGCTGTGACACCGGATCCACAGTAAAATACAGGTGTTTCATTGATCCCTTCGAACCGTTCCATCAATTCCTGCGGACTCTTCCAAAATCCATCACCGGAGACATTTTCCTGGTAAGGGATGCATACTGCTCCCGGAATGTGTCCTGCGACAGGATCAATAGGCTCGTATTCGCCGGTATACCTGCGCAGCTCCCTGCTATCGATAAGTGCATTTGCGTGTAGGGGCACCTGGTGCATGTTGACAATCAGGGTTGGATCAACCTGGCCCGTAAAGCTTCCTGCTTTGGGAAGCGGCCATTGATTATCGACAGGACCAGTTTTCGCGAGCCAGGCAGAAAAGCCACCATCTAAAACCCGCACATGATGATGGCCTATCCACCGAAGCAGCCACCATGCCCTGGATGCATATACGCCATTGGACTGATCGTAAGCAATGACCTGACTTTGGTTGCTGATACCGGCAGCTTTTAATTTGTACAAAAAGATAGTTGGATCCGGCAAAGGATGTCTCCCTGTGACTCCGGGGATAACAGGTCCTGATAAATCATATTTCAAATCGAAATACATAGCACCAGGTATATGGCTATTTAAATATTCATTTCTGCCTTTTGATTCATCATCGAGATAATTTCTGCAATCTATCACTACGATATCATGATTTGAATAAATGCCTGACAATTCAGCAACTGAAATTATGTGATTATGGTAAGAAGAAGTCATTACGTGGTTTGTGGTAAAGCGTCAAGTATTTGCTGCGTGTGATTTGCTGAATCTACCGGATGAATAACTGACTCGATCACTCCTTTTTCATTTATGACAAAAGTTGTTCTGTGAACTGCATCACTTGTCCGCCCCATAAATTCTTTCAGGCCGTAGATATTAAATGTTTTGGCCAATTCATTTCCTGGATCTGAAATGAGTGGATAGGTGAGTTCATATCTGTCAATAAACTTCTGATGTTTTTTAATAGTATCCTCACTGACACCATATACCTGGTATCCGAGTTTCGAAAGCTGATGATAACCATCGCGGATATTACAAGCTTCCTTTGTACACGTTTCAGTACCATCGTGATTATAAAAGAATAGGATATATTTTTTAGCTGACAATTGATCTGAGGTAATCACAGTTCCGTCCTGGAGATGTGCAGCGAATGCAGGAGCAGCTAAGCCTGCTTTCCATTTACCTGTCCAGGTAGAGCGCATATCATTCTTATTTGTAGCGCTACAAAGTAAATGTTTTTTGGAGGATAGCTTCATTGCCTCTGTCGTCTATCACGACGATCATCAGACTATGAACGCCTGATTTGATACGACCATCAAATCTGTGGGACAATAATCCACTCTTACCATCCAGGTCCATCAGGATCCACTCGCCATCCACATATGCATTATATAACAAATCACGTCCCTTATCTCTGACCCGAAAATTGTCCGATATACGAAATGACATACGCTCCCATACGGTCATGACAGTGCTGAAATAAACAGATGTAATTTTAGGCGCGATCGTATCGACCATGATGGTGTACTGACTCAACTGGCGAACACCTGTTGTCATATTATTTCCAATCCAGGTGCCACCGCAATTGATTGTAGATCCGTTGGGCTCACATCGGGCGATAAATGCCTTCGACTGTAAATTTGTGGGCACACTCAAGCCATCAATGGAAATTTCAAAAAATGTATGTACCGGAATATCGAAAGGACTTATTTCGAAATACGGACTGAAACTTTCACCTTTAACGATCGGGGTGGTGACCACATGAATAGGGGTTTTTTCATAAAAAGAATTTTCAGGCCATATGATCTGGACACCTGGTTGGTTGACCATGGTTACCTCTGACGGTTCTCCAAGGACTGTATAATTTGTAGGGGGTGCGGCAATGGGCGCCAGCTCAGGACTTTTGACCACTTCAAAATTGAGGCGGGCAATATTTCCTTTAAAATCCGCAATTGAGAAGGTAAAGGTGCGTGCGAATTCACGGTTGATTTCGAATTTTCCTTTATCGCTGTTGGTAATATAAATTGGCAACTTGTTTCCTTCGAGCGGATGACAACGATGGGTGAATAAGTTTTGATTGACTTTGAGTTTGTAGTCAATATGGGCATTCATATAGCGTGACTCTTCGAATGGAATTTCGTCCAGTGCAAATGCAAAAGAAGGCTCATGATCTGCTTTGCATTCAATGCTGTAAATGCCGTTTTGATTGGTCGCACCATCATGAGTATCGTAGGTCCTCAAACCAAATGCAACTCTGGCAGCGGACACAGCGATTTTAGACGGTAATTCATATACACCAACTGACTTCCATTTCGGTTGATACAAACCTGTATGGAGCAGCTGACCGAGTTCATCATATTGATAGACCACCAGATTTTGGATCACTGGCGGTTTTTTGTCTGCAACATAAAAACCGAAATGTAGGGGATTGATCGGGACCTGGCCATTTGTATGGCGTATTTCAAAATGTAGGTGTGGACCATAGGAATGTCCGGTATTACCCATGAAGGCAATATGCTGTGATTTGGTCACCGGAAAACGTGTCCCTGGGTACAGGTCCACTTCAAATGATTTTTGCATGTATTGTTGCTCCTTGACATATGCATCGATCTCGGGTACTAGTTTGTCCAGGTGTCCATACAGGCTGGTAAAGCCATTGGGATGGTCGATGTAGATGGCATTGCCATATCCGTATCCAGCGATTCGTATTCGACTGATATACCCATCGCCGGTGGCATAGATCGGATCCCCTGATACCTGGTTAAGCGATTTAATATCAAGACCTGCGTGAAAATGATTTGTCCTGAGCTCTCCAAAAGTGCCGGAGAGTTTCATCTCCCTGTTAACAGGCGATACAAAATCACCGGTAGGGTAGTGAGACGCAAAGTCTGACATGGATATCAATACAATACAGATCGTAATTAAACCATAGATCTTCATTGCTTATTCTTTTATTTAGACACATCCGGGGATGTAATGATTTCTTTCATCATCTGTTCAATCTCAAATTCAGTTCTGAAGACAGAAAAATTACGTGCTTCAATATTATGTAAACCCTCAGCTAACTTTTGGTTCACTTCAGGATTTTTCATTAACAATTGTTGAGCAGTCTGTGCTAATGACCATTGGATCCAGTACGCATTTTGACGGTTGCGGTTTTCCTCCTGAGATTGATTTCTGAAATATGCGACTTTATATAAACGTAAAATCTCCCAGAGATTATCTATTCCATTTTCTTTAACAGCAGAACTGGAGACTACTTTGGGTTCCCAATCGGCACGAAGATGTGCCATGTAATGAAGTGCAATCTTATAATGACCCAGAGTGGATTTGGCGGCAGATTCCATCTCTCCATCGGTTTTGTTGACGACGACGATATCTGCTAACTCCGTAATCCCTCTTTTGATGCCCTGTAATTCGTCTCCGGCTCCAGGCTGGATGACCAGTACAAATCCATCTGTAAGTTGCCATGCAATATGCTCTGATTGACCAACACCTACGGTTTCCAGGAAGATTAGATCATATCCGATGGCGGTCAGAAGGGTCATCAGTTCCCGGCTCCTGCGTCCGATGCCACCCAGGATGGTGCCGGCAGGGCTTGACCGGACAAATGCCGAGGGAGACAATGATAATTGGTGCATGCGGGCTTTATCTCCAAGGATACTTCCATGGCTGATATTGCTTGTTGGATCTACAGTGATGACACCTACTTTATGACCTTCTGAAATAGCCCTGACACCCAGAGCTTCAATTAAGGTACTCTTACCTACTCCGGGAGCACCACTTATCGTGAGGGATAGGGATTTATCAATATTTGATTTTTGCTTTTCACACAATTCAAGGAGCTGTATACTGTAACTCCGATGGTGTTCCAGATCACTTTCTACCAGGGTGATGGCTTGACCCGTAGCTACCCGGTCACCCTGCAGCATCTTTTCAAACAGATCATCCATAAGTCCAGCCATCTGATATCAATGTAACGGTAACAAATATAATTTTTTATTATAACTTATATGCTCCTGAAAACCAATATTTTAAATTTGTTAAAGGGTTTAACTTAAAATGTTAATAGTCTAAAAAGGTCCCATTAACTTTTTCATAATACGATGCCGATCTGAGATACCATTTATTTAGAGCTGATTGTATTTCAGTGGTGGGCGGATCTGCTAATTTGAGTTATCGTCAGACATGGCGGGGAATTCGTTACATCCAGCCGCCCACCTGTTTTACGCAGTTGCTATTAGGCGTAGGCTGGTCAGGATATCATCACTCCATTTTCGCGTATAATAATCGATTGCGTAGGAGCCTGCCAGGGGATCGACCCCTTTATACATTTCACTCTCCAGTGCCAACAGGTGCGCAATATTTCGATTGATCCGCTCATAATATGCCGGTTTATCACCCGACAGGTGTTGTATGCAAATACTATGAACACCAGTCATGGATGCAGCCAGCGCAGCGGAAGATGCCCGGATGAGATATTTATCAGGGTCATTTTGCTTATCCGGTTGGATGTGACATTCAAGATAAGGATAGCTCATCCCTGAATCAACTTTATACACATCAAGAATCCTCTGCCAGACAATGTGGATGACACGTGTCTGGATGATTTGTTTCAGAAAATCAGCTCCGGGTGTGTAACGCAGCACACAATGCTGCAGGAACGATGAATAACTACCTGTCAGTAATGGATGTTGCAATACCCGATCAAATATTTCAGCTGTTTGTTGCGTCCAGGTACCTTCTGATGAGATTGTAAAAACAAATCGTGCTGACGGATCAGGAATAGACATATCTGCACGTTGATGACGAATTGTAAAATTGTCAGGAATGGTTCCAGGGTCATAAGTTGATATTGGGTCTACCTCAACACTCAGAGATATGTATTCTTCAATGACACCATCAAGAATTTTTGGAAAAGAAATGGGTTCTCCATATATAGGAATTATGAGCGACTGGGTACCAAATTGAAGCGCCTGAAGGATGTCATGGTTGATGTCAGATGCCGCTCGATTTCGTGTATCTATCCATTCTGACAGGATGGGGGCTGTATGGAATAAATGTGCAGGAAGATGGATTGGATTTTCCGTTATATCCTCTTTATGATGGAGTGGATGTCGAATTTCTCCCGGCCACCATTCGGATTGAAGCGTGGAAATAGATTTCCCTTTCAGGTCAGCATTGACCTTCCCGAGCCATTCTGCCTTTGATATGTGTGGGAACCTGTATTGCCAATCTTCCATGTCTGCACAATAATAGTAAAAGCATATTGCAGTTGTTCTTTTGATCCTGACTGTATCTTTGGAGTATGATCAGGATTCAAAAGCCGATTTACCTTGATTACCACTCTACTACACCAGTAGATGAAAGGGTCCTCCAGGCTATGCTCCCTTTCTTTACCGAGCATTTTGGAAATCCGTCCAGCCGTTCGCATCCGTATGGATGGCAGGCAAGTGAGGCTATAGAAATCGCCCGCAAACAGGTAGCTGTGCTGCTTGGGGTTCCTGCTGCGGAGATCACATTTACTTCGGGTTCAACTGAAGGGCTGAATATGGCGATCAAGGGTCTTTCTGAAGCTCTTGCTCATAAAGGAAAACATATCATTTCCATCACGACTGAGCATCCCTCCGTTCTGGATCCACTAGATTATTTATCACATCGGGGATGCAAGGTTTCGTATTTGAAAGTTTCGGATAAAGGAATGATCGATGTTCAGCAATTGGCAAATACGATTCAAAGCGACACGATCATGGTCATTGCCATGTGGGCTAATAATGAAACTGGAGTCATACACGATATCGCTTCCATTGGGCAGATATGTAAAGAGAAAGGAATCGCTTTTATTACCGATGCTACACAAGCGATCGGAAAAATTCTGATAGATCCAATTCGTTGCGGTGTTGATATATTGGTATTGTCTGGTCATAAAATTTATGGACCAAAAGGTACTGGTGCCATATGGATTCATCAGAATGAAAAAAAATTAAAACCCGTTCCACTTCTTCAGGGAGGAGGCCATGAAGCCGGCATGAGAGCTGGTACATTGAATACGCCGGGTATCGTGGGTTTCGGAAAAGCCTGTCAATTGATCAATGAGAATTTATCTGTCGATATGGAGCATGTGCACCACCTGAGGAATGAATTTGAAAAAAAGGTGACCAGTCAGGTTGAAGAAGTGAAGATAAATGGTGACATACAGCATCGGCTTCCGACCGTTTCAAATCTCCGGATTGACTTCACCGATAGCCAGGCAGTCATGACAAAATTGAGGACCAAACTGGCGATTTCTTCCGGGTCGGCATGCAGTTCTGCTACACCAGCTCCATCTCATGTTTTATTGGCCATGGGATTAACAGCAACGCAGGCAAAAGCTTCCTACCGAATCAGTTTTGGTCGGATGACTACTGAAGAGGAAATGCAGGAAGCAGCTCATCTTTTTATCGAGGCCATCCATCAATACAGGTCAGAAAACCCTGTGTGGCAGATGGTTAAGCAGGGTATTGACATTTCAGACCTGCGTGACTAGGAACTATCCGTAGCTCAGATTGTTGTCATATCTTTGTAACCTACTCAATATAAACACGTTAGAATATGTTATTTGTAGCGGACAGTGCGAAGGAGCGGATCGTTCAGATTTTATCAGGTGAGAACAAATCACTTGATGAGTATTTCGTTCGGGTGAGTGTTACCAGTGGCGGATGTTCAGGATTGAGTTACGTCCTTGATTTTGATAATCAGCTGAAGCCTGCTGATCAGGTTTTTGAAGATAAGGGTATACGCGTGGTAACAGATTTGCGCAGCTTCTTATATGTTCATAACACAGTTCTCGAATTTTCAGGAGGACTTGATGGAAAAGGATTTGTATTTAATAATCCGAACGCTTCCCGCACATGTGCATGTGGTGAAAGTTTTTCCGTCTAAACATTTTTTTCTAAAGAATAATAATTCAATACGCCAGCATTTCGCTGAAGGCTTTCTTAACTTGTCCAACGGACAGGATCATTTCTTTTTCTAATATTTCATTGAGCGGAACAGCGGGCATATCTACTGAACCAATGGTCTTTACTGGCGCATCCAACGAGGTCCAGCAATGCTCCTGGATCCTTGCGGCAAGGCTTTGCGCAAAGGAATTCGTAACGGTATCTTCAGTGACTACGAGGCAACGTCCATGAGATCTGACAGTTTCATAAACGAGTTCATGATCTAATGGGACAAGTGAGCGCAGGTCTACGATGGTGACACGTTCAATAATATTTTTGGATGCAGCTAAAGCCCAGTGCACACCCATCCCATAGGTGATTACACACAATGCTTTGCCCTGCTCAACGTACTCAATACTTGCCTGTTGTACCACGCGTCCTTTCCCTAGAGGGATCATATACGCTTCATCCGGAAGAGGACTTTTTGCAGTTTCTGTATTTGGTACTTTACTCCAATACAATCCCTTGTGTTCAAATATGACTACAGGATTGGGATCGTAATATGCAGCTTTAATCAATCCTTTTAAATCTGCACCTGTGCTGGGATAGACAACCTTGATCCCTTTAATATTACAGACTACTGTTTCTACGCTTGACGAGTGATACGGTCCCCCACTTCCATAAGCCCCTGTTGGAACCCGGAGGATCATGCTCACCGGGTATTTTCCATTCGTCAGATAGTTTGATCTGCTGACTTCGGTAAATAATTGATTTAATCCCGGCCAGATATAATCTGCAAACTGAACTTCTACAATTGGCTTAAGACCTACTGCAGACATACCTACGGTTGATCCGACGATAAATGCTTCCTGAATGGGGGTGTTAAACACCCTGTCGTCCCCAAATTTTTGAGCCAGGGTAGCAGCTTCTCTGAATACACCACCCAGTCTTCGACCAACATCTTGTCCATACAACAAACATTCAGGATGTTTTCGCATCAGTTCTTCAATCCCAAACAATGCACAATCCACCATCACTTTTACTTCTGCTCCCGGAGGCACGCGTTGTCCTGATTCTTCAATAATGGTAGTGGGTGCAAAAGCATGTGTATACAAATCGGATGGTTGTGGATCTTCAGCCTTCCGCGCTCGTTCAAAATCTGCCTGAACTCGTTCGATTGATTTAGTTTCGATTCGCTTGATGGTTAATTCTGATATACCTGCAGATAGAAGAGCTTTTTTCATTTTTGGGTATGGATCCATCGCGCGGTCTTCTTCCAGATCATCGCGATACCATTCCATCCGTACACCTGAGGTGTGATGATTCAATAGGGGAACAGTAGCATGCACAAGGAAAGGACGTCGTTCTTTTCGTATGGTAGTTATGACTTCCTGTAAAGTATCGTACGAAGTTTTAAAATCTGTTCCATCAATGCTTCGCGTTTCAATGCCTTTAAATCCTTTTGCATATTCTGCCGCGTTCATTGCGCGGGTTTCTTTAGCATTTGCAGATATATCCCACTCATTATCCTGCACGAGATACAGGATGGGCAGCTTGCGTAATGCAGCCATTTGGAAGGCTTCTGACACTTCACCTTCTGTCACGGAGGCATCGCCAAAGGAACAAACCACGACGGGTGGATTTTTCCATTTACCCAGGTTGCGATTTTCTTGGTATGCTATACCCAAGGCGATGCCTGTGGTGGGGATCGCCTGCATGCCTGTTGCAGAAGATTGATTAGGAATTTTTGGTTTATCATCATCCTTCAGACTGGGATGGGAATAATAAGATCTGCCGCCTGAAAAAGGATCTTCTTTTTTTGCTAATAGCTGTAGCATAAGGTCGTATGGTGTCATGCCAATGGAAAGGAGGATCGAATCATCCCGGTAGTAAGCTGAAAGCCAGTCATCAGGTGTCAGCAACATGCCAAGGGCAATCTGTATCGCCTCGTGTCCTCTTGATGTGGCGTGCACATACTTTGACACCTCTTTAAAGTTGGCTTCGTAAAGATCAGTCATGGCTTTCGCGGTTGCCATGTGAGCAAACGCCTTTTCGAGCAGCGTGCTCCATGCCAGACCATTCGGCAGGTCCGTATTATGCTTTTTTTCCTTCGCCCTCATAGGCGCCAAAGATAAAGATTGATGGCATCAACCGCAGGAACTCAACCTTTTGGACAGAACGGGTTTATATTTAACCACTAAAACCAACATTATGGACGACTATAATGGTCTCATCACAAAAGTTAGCCGCTATCAGAATATCCTGACCAATACAAAGTCCTACCGGGAGCGATGGACCACTTTCCTTAAGGATCAAATCGTCACCGAGCTAGAGAATATGGTCAGTATCACTGCCCTGGAAGCGAAAGTAGA
The DNA here is from genome assembly GCA_038203125.1 of Chitinophagales bacterium. GTDB lineage: Bacteria > Bacteroidota > Bacteroidia > Chitinophagales > Saprospiraceae > Opimibacter. Next base: position 2,907 of record JBBREG010000003.1, on the reverse strand, counting down.
GGTTGTTGATAAGGTCAGGCACCTTGAGTTTATTGTCCTCAATCTTGGATCAGAAGAAAGTGGTATCTCGGAAATTATCAATGATAAGACTGACAAACCCCTGATCAAACATAATGGCTCACTGGTATACCAGCAGTTGTTCAATGGGAAAGTACAGGTGATGATCACCTATCCATACATAGAGGGTTTTGGAGAACCCAGACAACCAAAAGTGATCGCGATATACAGGCCGGAAGAAATCAAAACTCCCTTTTTGGTCAGACATATGGAAGATTTCATCAAAGAGATCACCCAATGGGAAGACTATGATGATGATGATCAGCCGTTGGCAAAGATTGGCTTCCAGATGCAGGCAATGGCACCCCAGAGACCTCTTACCGATGAGTCCTGATCCTTTATTTAAAAAGTGACCTTATCGGAAGCCTGATCTTGTGATGTTTTTTGTCCATGAAATCCCGGTTGAAAAAAATCAACCCGAAATGAAAACAATTTACACTTTGGGTTACCTCAGGTAATTCAATCAGGTTATGCCACCCATGGGTCATATCTGCTGACCAATACAGATCATCTATTACGACTATACTCTCACTTGTCAAATGAGGCTTGAGATGTTTAAAACATGTAATGAGTGCATCAGACCGGTGATCCCCATCTATAAAAACAAGTTTGAACTGTGTATTGGAAGAAATTTTATTCTTAAAATACTCATCAAATGTGGACACCACAGATGTAATCTGCTCCATCTTCAAAGCTGAAAAATTACATTTGGCTTCTTCAGCAACAGCAGGATCCCCTTCTACGGTAGTAATATGTGAAGCCAGTGCCAGATATAATGTTGAGATGCCCAAAGAAGTGCCTAATTCCAGGATATTTTCAGGTTGGATGTGAAACGCCAATCTTGTCATGAATCGACATTGATAGGGCAGGCTGGCAGCATTCGCCGCAATGCTGCCAACTGTTTGTTTTTTACCCTTAATTCCAATACTTCCTGCACCAAAATCCTTCCTTATTAGGATTTTATTTGATCGTAACAATTGCCTTCTTTTTGATTCGAATGCCAGAAATTCCGGCCAGGTCTGACGCTCATCACAACAGAAAGAAAATAGACTGAAAAGGTAAGGCGAATGTATTCTGGTCCAGGAGCTGGATTTTCTCAAATGTCTGAGAAAGCTAAGAGCCGTGTAGGTATGGGACATCACAGGCAATATTAATTATTAAATTTGTCGCACATCTATGCTTCAACTCTGTCACTATGAAAAGAATCCTTTACTCGTTGGCTTCGGGACTATTCCTTCCTTTTGTGCTGCAGTCACAATCTTTTACAGACCGGAGTAGTCTCCTGGCAGATAGAGATATGCACAGTGCGGTTCCCATTGCGATCGCAGATATGAATGGGGATGGGCTGGATGATATCGTTTCTATGAATGGCGGGACGGAATTATTCATCCAATACCAGACCCCTGATGATGCCAGGCCTTTCGTCCGGTATAAAGCGCCTGTGGTGATTGATATTGATGCACAAAACGATATTATCATCGCAGACTTCAATAACGACGGGGCGAACGACATTTTTACCGTAGGGTCATATGACAGGGTGAAAATGCTCTATGCGGTACCGCATACATTCGAATTTAATCTTGTCCATATAACCGTTACACCCTTCTTTTCACAGGGAGCGACAGCAGGCGACTTTAACGGCGATGGTTGGATCGACGTTGTCATCCTGAATGATAACGGTCTTAATTATTCCATGATCAATGATGGTACGGGTAATCTGGTCAAAGAAGAATTTTTCAATTTTGAGACGATTCCTTCTTCTGACAACTCAGGTAACTACGGATCTGTTTACACCGATTTTGACATGGATGGTGACAATGATTTTTATATTGCCAAATGTCGCCAAGGCGTCAATAACCCAAATGATCCAAGAAGGATTAATGCCTTGTGGGTCAATGATGGATTTAACAATTATACGCAGGATGCAGCGAACTATGGGTTAGCCAGCGGCAATCAGAGCTGGACGGCGGATTTTGGAGACATGGACAATGATGGCGACCTGGATTGTTTCATGACTCAGCATAATACAGTCAGCGAGCTTTTTGAAAATATCAATAACGATACATTCGTCAATATCACACTTGCTTCGGGACTCAATATTGGAGGTGTGCCGCTTCAGGGTATGTTCAGGGATTTTGATAATGATGGTTTTCAGGATATCCTGGTCAGTGGCGATCGCCTGGATTATTACCACAATAATGGTGATAAAACGTTTACGAAGCAGGATCCTTTTGCAGGAGAAATCTATGGCACGTTTTCTTTAGGGGACTTGAATCATGACGGATTTACAGATATATACGGATCGACTGTGATCCCCTTCAATAATCCGGATCTCCAAAAACAGGATATTCTCTACATTAATGAGGGCAATGACAATCATTTTTTAAGCCTCAATCTTTTCGATGTCAACAAGCGAACAGCCATCGGTTCGATTGCATCTTTATATGGTGCATGGGGCGTGCAGATCCGTGATATAAAAGCAGGAGAACAATACGGCGTCTCGAACAGCCACGGTATGATCTTCGGATTGGGTGAGGTAACTTCATACGACAGCCTGGTGGTTAGATGGGCTGATGGCTCACATACAACATACACAGATCTGGCCATCGATCAGACATGGCGCATTGATCAGCAAGGTTGTCAGAATGTAGCGGTCAAATTGTTTGATGAACTTGTGGCGCTTTGTGATGATGATTCCCTGGTGCTGAGTTCTGGGACGCATGGAGTGCTTCAATGGAGTACCGGTGAAACAAGTGATGAGATCGTGGTGAAAGAAGCTGGACTTTATTATTTGACATATCTCAATGATGAAAATTGTCTGACCATTTCGTTGCCGATAGAGGTGCTCAA
>JBBREG010000002.1:0-46141 GCA_038203125.1 Chitinophagales bacterium | reverse complement strand
TGCAAATATCAGTTGTTCAAAGATCGAAAGCAAATCACAACGCCTTCAGGATTACCGCCTGGAGCTGCTTGGTTGTTTCAAATATCAGTTGTTCAAAGATCGAAAGCAAATCACAACATTGCTAACTGACACACAATTGATTGTCAGTTGTTGCAAATATCAGTTGTTCAAAGATCGAAAGCAAATCACAACAGTGGAACATTAGCGGCCACAGATGCGAGTGTTGTTGCAAATATCAGTTGTTCAAAGATCGAAAGCAAATCACAACGCCTTTAGTATCACCGCCTGAAGCTTCTTTGTTGTTGCAAATATCAGTTGTTCAAAGATCGAAAGCAAATCACAACCTCAATTCCTCTGTAACTAAATATCCTCTGGTTGTTGCAAATATCAGTTGTTCAAAGATCGAAAGCAAATCACAACAGCCGTGATCGTATTTAATGGATACCTGGATGAGGCTTATGACTGACCATGAAATACCTTTCGATCTTATGACTCCGGAAATCACGTACCATTATTGTAAGGCTAGGAAAAAGTATATTGAAGTATAATTTATCTTACAAGGGTGAGACCCTTACCACCTCACCACAATCTTCCCAATCGATTTCCGGTCCTCCATATATGCCTGCGCTTCACCAATCTGTTTGTAGTCATAGATTTTACCTACATGTGGCTTTAGCACTCCTGCTTTGTATAATTCCTGCGTCTGCTGAAATACATGAGCAATGATATCCGGACGGTGATCCGCTATTTTCAGCATATTGACCCCAATCAGATTCTGAGACTTTGTGAGATAACTGATCGGCGAGAAGAATCCAAACCCAATCCCCAGGCGAACCAAACTCAACTTCCCGCCCTTACCACTAAGCGATGCTGCTCCCAATGTAACTATCCGCCCACCCCGTGCCAGGATCGACTTTCCACTTTTGAAGGATCGGCCTCCGATATTATCAAAAACGACATCCACGCGGCCCTCAAAATGATCACGGACATAATCCAGGTATGACACCTCATGATGATTCACCGGATGCTGTACACCCAAAGATTTTAAATACTCCATTTTATCCCGGCCCCCCGCCACGCCAATGACAATACACCCTTTCCATAAAGCAATTTGGATTAGTGCTGTGCCCAACCCTCCGGCAGCGGCATGAATCAACACTTTCTCTCCGGGCATCAACGTCTGACAATGTACAGCAGCATGTACAGCGGTAACATATTGTGTGGCCAGTGCACAACCCACCCCGGTTTCTGATCCTTCCGGCAGGCGGCCAACCCCTTCGACTCCGGTCGTGACATACTGAGCATAACCCCCAAATCGCGTTAAGGCAAAAACCTGTTCCCCAACTTTATAGGTTAATACATCTTCTGCAACGGCATCGATCACACCCTCTACATCGTACCCGATGACACATGGCAATGGAGGACATTCTCTATAAATCCCCTGACGCGCCATGACATCCGCATAGTTAAGACCAAATGCAGTCACCTTTATTCGAACCTGGCCGGGCATTAGTTCTGGCAATGAAAGTTCTCTTAGTTCGAAAGATTCAGAAGGCGTACCGTTCTTAACCAATACTTGTGCTAACATCTCATATCTGTTTAGTTGTCAATCTTCTATGTGGCTTCAGGCGCAATGATCCTGCAATTGCACAAACCTCGTTTTGCCTGAATACTATATGATGAGAAAGCTGATTCCTCCTCCAAATTGTCTATTTTCACCCCTTGTAAAATATCTCCGGTTAATGAAGGTTCTTCCGATTTTTCTATTCGCTTCTCTGCTTACTTTTTTCTCCGCGTGCCATGAGTCTCCCTTCGACTCAAAGGTGTGTGAAAATACAGCTTTGATTCACCAGGCCGTCGACAAAACCACAGAGGTGATTGTTCACGATATATTTTCACCTGTGGTAGCAAGCCGCATCTATGCGTATACCAATATCGCACTCTATGAAGCACTCAGGCAGGGTCATCCGGAATATAAGTCGTTAGCAGGGCAGATAAATGAACTGACAGAAATACCCGTAGCTCCTGCTGATCAAAAAATTGATTTTAATATCGCGGCATTACAGGCGTACATGACCGTATCGAAAGCTCTTATTTTTTCAGAATTTGAAGTTGAAGATTTCAGGACTGCGACATGGGCACATCTAAAGGAGGACGGGGTTCCTGATGAAATTTTCGATGCATCAGTAGGGTATGGCGAAACAGTAGCAGAACACATACTGGCATGGGCCAAAAAAGATAATTATGCTCAGACCCGTAGTTTTCCAAAATATACAGTGACTACGGAAGCAGGTCGCTGGCAGCCCACTCCGCCTGCATATATCGAAGGCATCGAGCCAAACTGGAATCAGATCCGGCCATTGACGCTGGATAGCAGTTCTCAATTTAAACCATTAGCACCGATACCATTTAGCGGAGACAAAGCATCTGCTTTTTACCAGCAGGCCCTGGAGGTGTACACCATCAATAATGATGACACCGATAATAAAGTCGCTATCGCTAATTTCTGGGATTGCAATCCGTATGTGATGCACCAGCAGGGTCACCTGATGTTTGCCACCAAAAAAATAACGCCTGGCGGGCATTGGATGGGCATTGTGGGTCTTGCAAGTCGCCAGGCGAATCTCGATATGATGGCAACAGCGGAAGCGTACGTTTTAACCTCGATTGCTTTATTTGATGGCTTTATTGCTTGCTGGGACGAAAAGTATCGCAGCAATCTCTGTCGTCCCGAAACCTATATTAACCAGTTTATAGATCCTGAGTGGACTCCCAGCCTACAGACGCCTCCTTTCCCCGAACATACCAGTGGTCATAGTGTCATCTCCACGGCATCTTCGCTGGTGTTGACAAGATTGTTTGGAGAAAATTTCGCATTCGCAGATTCTACTGAAGTTGAATATGGATTACCAGTTCGCTCTTTTACATCTTTCAAAGAAGCTGCTGAGGAAGCTGCTATCAGCCGCTATTACGGAGGCATTCATTACAAAGCGGGCATTGAAAACGGTATTGACCAGGGCCGTCTCGTTGGGGAGCATATTCTATCCACAATTTCTACAAGATCACTATAGCCACTTCACAAAAGACCGTCCATCTACAAGCGGCTGAGTTCTCGGTCAACCATCTGATTAAACATGAATTATCGAATTGAAAAAGACAGCATCGGACCCGTCGAGGTCCCTGCTGATGTGTATTGGGGTGCCCAGACACAACGTAGTAAGGATAATTTTAAGATTGGGGGACAACGTATGCCGATGGAAGTGATCCGTGCTTTTGCAATTCTCAAAAAAGCTGCAGCACAGACAAATACGGATCTTGACGTCTTACCAAAATCGAAATCACAACTCATTGCGAAAGTTTGTGATGAAATTCTCAAAGGTCAATTGGATGATCAGTTTCCACTGGTGGTATGGCAAACCGGATCTGGTACACAATCGAACATGAATCTAAATGAGGTCATTGCCAACAGAGGGCATGTCATCAAAGGTGGCAAACTCGATGATGCCAAAAAAGTTCTTCACCCGAATGATGATGTGAATAAATCACAATCATCCAACGATACGTTTCCCACTGCCATGAGTATTGCTGCATACAGCTATGTCGCAGAACATACGTTGCCTGCCTTGAAGGCACTGCACGCTGCATTAGACTCGAAAGCAAAGGCATTCAAATCGATTGTCAAAATAGGCCGTACGCATTTGATGGATGCCACGCCGCTCACATTGGGGCAGGAATTCAGCGGCTATGCTTCCCAAATAGAGCATGGCATTAAAGCACTTCAACATACACTTCCCCATCTTGCTGAGCTTGCACTTGGCGGGACCGCGGTTGGAACCGGTCTGAATGCACCAAAGAAATACGATAAGCTTGTCGCTAAAAAAATTGCCGAATTAACTGGTCATCCGTTTGTGACCGCTAAAAATAAATTTGAATCCCTCGCTGCCCATGATGCCATTGTAGAATCGCATGGCGCTCTAAAAACCATTGCAGTTTCTTTAAATAAAATTGCAAATGATATTCGTCTGCTGGCTTCAGGTCCACGTAGCGGAATTGGAGAAATTAATATCCCCTCTAATGAACCCGGTTCTTCTATCATGCCGGGCAAAGTAAATCCAACTCAATCCGAAGCGATGACGATGGCGATGGCGCAAGTCATCGGAAATGATGTCGCTATATCTATTGGCGGCATGCAGGGGCATTTTGAATTAAATGTTTTCAAACCGGTCATCATTTATAATTTCCTGGTGTCAGCACGCCTGATTGCTGATTCATGCAATAGTTTCATCGAACACTGCGTCGAAGGCATCGAACCGAATCTGGCTCGCATCAAAATGCATCTCGATAACTCGTTGATGCTGGTCACTGCCTTAAATACGCACATCGGGTACGACAAAGCTGCCGAGATCGCTAAGAAAGCGCATAAAGAACATACGACCCTGAAGGAAGCTGCCATAGCACTTAATTATCTGACGGGTGATCAGTTTGATACGTGGGTCAGGGCGGAGGACATGGTTTAGATTGCGGAATGCGGATTTTGGATTTTGGATTGCGAATCCTGGAGTTTGATCCTGACGTACATTATACGGAAGAACCTTAGTTGGTTTACGTATCTGATGACCATCTCCTGATCATTTCGAAAATAAATATACTACAGGTCAATAGCTTTCATAGAAAACAAAAGTAAAGGGAGGCTATTAATGAGCGAACGGTTTGGATATCCTATTTCACTGGATTAATTCTCCTACTTCCTCGTATCCGTAAGATCAAATAATACATCGTCATCAATCCTACACTAAGCACACAAAGCTTTGCAATAATATCCCCAAACCGAGTATAAAATGTCATCCGCGTTTCAGGTATCACCTGGCCTTTTATAACAGTAGTCTCACGATACTTCGTTGGCTGCGAGATACTACCCCGAATATCAATAAAACACGAAGTCCCCGTATTGGCACTCCGAGCAATCGGTCTCCGATGTTCAATGGCTCTAAGTGCTCCAAGCTTCAGATGCTGAACATGACCTGGCGTATTATCCCACCACCCATCGTTGGTGACAATAAACAATGCAGTCGCACCATTCCGAACATATCCTCCCGTATAGTCACCATAGATAGATTCATAACAAATGATCGGCGCAACTTTTAGTGGCCCATCATCAAAAACACTCCGCTCTGCCTGGCTGGAATGACCTTCATAACTACCTCCTAAGGATTCAACAACCGGACGCAGGAAAAAAAGCACTTTCTTAAAGGGGAGAATCTCTGGTCCGGGAACAAATTTAGATTTGAAATACACATCAAAACTTTGTTTGCCCGATGATAACTCCACAGCAGAGTTCTGGATATCCCAATACGTAATTTCTCCATTGCTTTCATGTGTACGTACATTGGACCCTTCCGATTCTTCTGGTGTCAGTATCCGGTATGTCGATAATCCCATGATGAGGTGAAGATCCTGATACTGATCAATAACACTTTGAAATAAATTCATCGTAGCACTCTCGCGAAACCTGTTCAGCAGGATACCATCAAAGCTTGTTTCAGGAAATACGATATAACGAACAGTTGAGTCCAGTAACCTTTCTGACAATTCCAAAAAAGTTTTTGATTGTGTACGTTGAGAGATGTCAAATTTTTCGTAATGCGGTTCAAAATTGGGTTGCACAACAACGATTGAAACCGGATCAGCATTCGAGGGTGTTGTGCTTGTCCAGATCAACCATGAGGCAAGCAAGGGAATGATCAATACAGAAATATAAATGGGTATGCGTAATGGTTTTGCTCTAAGCCATCTTGTAATAATTGAATAGCCTAAAACATTCAGACCTAATATCCAAAGTGACCCACCAAAAATGCCTGTGTATTCATACCATTGAATTGCCCATGGATATTCTGCCATCGAGTTGCCAAGGGTCAGCCATGGCCATGACATATCCCAGAAATGATGCAGGTATTCGAATGAAATCCAGCCTGAGATGAAGACGATCCAAAAATATTTGAGAGGTAATCTACGGCCGATCAAATGAATCAACATCATTGCGCTAGCCATTAATGCAGCATTCAAAAAATTAGCTACCAGGCCCGCAATAAATGCTGTGTTCGTCACCCAAAAAGTCGCTATGATATTCCACAACACAAATGCATGCATAGCAAATAGAAACATTTGACCGGCTTTCGGCTTTCCAAATTTTTGGAAAATTCCATTCTCCACTGCCAGTAAGGGTACCCATGCAAAAATGACAACCCATGTAAATGGTGATGGTGGAAAACCGATACCCAATAAAATGCCGGCAAGTGTTGCAGCTCCCAGCCATTTGCGTTTTTCAGGATCTGCTGGAAAGAAGAACATCACGCCCGCCATCCAGATAGACAGGTTAAATACAATGGCCCACCATCCCCATAAAGGCAATGTCCACATCTTCCACCCCGCCAAGGAGGCGAGCAGAACAAAAAACAGGACCGGGATGAGTTTCCTGAATTTTCCTGGTCTGGCTATGGGTGTTGTCTCCGGCATCGGGAATTAAAGATAATTTCTTACGAGACCTGCATGCCACTTTCCTCTGTGGCGGCCTGGACAAAGTGTAGTCTACCACCATTGTCCTGCGCCATAAGGATCATGCCCTCTGACTGGACACCTCGAATTTTACGTGGCTCCAGGTTGGCCAGAATGACTACATGCTTGCCTGGCAGATCTTCAGGCTTATAATGCTCAGCAATTCCGCTGACAACTGTACGCTCTTTACCGTCAACCTCCAGCGTTAGTTTCAACAACTTATCAGCCTTCGGTACGGCTTCAGCAGTGACAATACGTGCGGTACGAATATCCATTTTAGCAAAATCATCATAGGAGATTGCTGGCTTCTGCGCGGTTTCTTCTTTAGCTGCTGCTACTGCAGGAAGATTTTGTTTTAATTTTTCAATCTGAGTATTGATCCATTCATCTTCTACCCTGCTGAACAAATGTTCCGGCTGAGAAAGCACATGGCCTTCCTGCAATAATTTATCACCAATTGAAAGTGCGTCAAGAACTTCTACCCAGGTTCCATGTTCAGCAATAGGATCAAGCGATAATAATTTTCTTAATCGTCCGGATGCATTTGGTATAAAAGGAAACATAGCCAGACTTAAGGCAGTTGCATACTGAAGCGTGAGATTCAATACTGCTGCAACGGTTTCAGGTTCGTCTTTAATTGCTTTCCATGGTTCATTAAACTGGAGAATCTGATTACCAGCGACTGCTATATCCAGCATGGCTTTCATTGCCTCGCGGAAATTGAATTTGGAAATTGCATCCTGCACTGCCCACATGCGATCGAACAGATCCATCATCTCTACTTCATGCCAGGAGGCTTCATCATTGCCACGTGAACCTACGATCGGCGTATCTTCATCGAAAGCAGGAATTTTGCCGTCATAGAATTTATGCGTCAATACTAAAGCGCGATGCACAAAATTTGCAAGGACACCTACAAGGTCAGCATTGACATCAGACTGATATCCCTTCCAGGTAAACTCAGCATCCTTTTGTTCAGGCATATTTTTCGTCAGCACATATCTCAGTGCATCCGTATGATCCGGATGATCATTCAAAAATTCATGAACCCAGATCGCCCAATTCCTCGAAGTCGAAATTTTCTGTTCCTCTAAATTAAGGAATTGATTGGCAGGCACATTTACCGGAAGATTGAAATGTCCTTCTGCTTTTAGGATGGCCGGGAAGATGAGACAATGAAAAACGATATTGTCTTTGCCAATAAAATGAATTAATGCAGACTCCGGATCCTGCCAATAGTCTTTCCAGTTTTTACCATTGTCAGCTGCCCATTGTTTGGTCGCAGAGACGTATCCAATCGGTGCATCCATCCACACATACAATTTCTTTCCTTCCGATCCGGGAATTTCTTGCGGGACATCCACACCCCAATCAAGATCGCGCGTCATAGCACGTGGATGCAGGCCACTATCAAGCCAGGATTTACACTGACCCATCACATGCGTTTTCCAGTCGGAAGACTCATGATGTTCTTTTCCATCCAGTTCGCCTTTCTCAACATACGTCCGTAACCAGGACTCATATTTATCCAGGGGGAGATACCAGTGTTTCGTTTTTCGAAGAACAGGTTTCGATCCGGTAATGGTAGAAACAGGATCAATCAGTTCGAGTGGACTTAATGAGGTACCGCATTTTTCACATTGGTCACCATATGCGTCCGGGTTTTTGCAATTCGGACAAGTGCCTTTTATATACCGGTCTGCCAAAAATTTTTCGGCTTGTTCGTCATAATATTGCTCCGACTCTTCTTCTACAAATTGTCCTTGCTGATACAAAGACCTGAAAAATTCCTGGGCCGTCTCATGGTGTATGGGCGACGAGGTTCGATGATAAATATCAAATGATATCCCTACTTTTTGAAATGTTTCCACAAACAGATCATGATAGGTATCAATAATCTGTTGAGGTGTTGAATTTTCCTTAAAGGCTTTAATGGTGATGGCAGCGCCGTGTTCATCAGAGCCGCATATAAAGCCAACATCATGGCCCAGCAAACGTAGCATGCGAACGTAGATATCTGCTGGCAGATAGGCACCGGTCAGATGCCCGATATGAAGGGGACCATTGGCATAGGGCAACGCCGATGTCACGAGATAGCGCTTGGGGGGCTGGATCATAATTTGTAACTAAAGCGCGAAGGTAATGGAATATTGAGAAGGCTTATAAGTTTATGAGATTATAAGCTTATGACGGTTATGAGAGGGCTTATAAGTTTATGAGGTTATGAGCTTATGACGGTTATGAGAGGGCCTATAAGTTTATGAGGTTATGAGGTTATGACGGTTATGAGAAAGCTTATACGTTTATGAGGTTATAAGCTTATGACGGTTATGAGAGGGCTTATAAGGTTATGAGGTTATGACGGTTATGAGGTTATGTCAAATGATATGGATATAAGTTTAGGAGTTTAGTGTTTGCATTAAATGAATAGGCGAATAACCCTATAACCTTATAAACCAATATTTTGTGAGCCTATGGTTATAAGCTTATAACCATATAAACCAATAACCGTTATAAACGAATAACCTTATAAACCAATAAGCTTATTAGTTTATAAGCCGGCTAGTCAATGATATTCTCTATTTCAATTTATTGACTTCATTGTATCTAAAGCAATCCATTACATGATCATTGTACATGCCTACTGCCTGCATAAATGCGTAGACAATTGTGGATCCTACAAAACTGAAACCGCGCTTTTTAAGATCCTTGCTCAACGCATCACTCTCCGGAGAAGTGGCTCTGAAATCTTCTTTTGATTTATTTTTCATGACCATCGGCTTACCACCAACAAAAGACCAAAGGTGATCGCTGAAATCAATGCCTTCTTCCTGCATTTTCAGATATGCCTGTGCATTCGTTCTGGCAGAAAAAACTTTTTGACGGTTGCGAATGATGCGCTCATCAAGCAGGATCTTCTCTAATTTCTTATCGGTATACCGGGCTACTTTTTCAGGATCCAACCCATCAAAGACTGTCATATAACCAGATTGCCTGCGGAGAATGGTAATCCAGCTTAGACCTGCCTGTGCGCCATCCAGCACTAATTTCGCGTACAAGGCTTTTGAGTCTCTTTCCGGTACACCCCACACGGTATCATGATAGTGCATATAGACTTCATCATTTCCACACCAATGGCACCGGATGATCTCTTTGGTTTTACTCATGGTTGAAAATTACTGAATCCTGTCCGAATCAATAGTTTTCAATAAATCCTTCATCTTTGACTTTAGATCCAATTGGTCCGGATGAAAAAGATATTTTTTGCATCGATACTACTTCTCCTCCCCTTACTTGCCCTGTCGCAAAAAGAGGTAGTGCATCAGCAGCAAATCTGGTATCGGTATTTTTTAAAAATCCCGATTGGTACAAAGTGGCAAATCCGGCAGGAATTTGATGACCGGAACTTTATTAATCCTTCCCGACAATCACAATTCCTTTCACGTACGCATATCGAGCGTAAGCTTGGCAAAGGTTGGGATGTTGCGTTAGGTTTTACTTACTTCATTCATTCTCAACCACAGGATCCGGATGTGGATTTTACCAATCGCAGGGAACTCAGGCCGAGCATTGAAATAGCCAGACAAAGTGAGTTGAGTGATAAATGGTCGCTAAATAATCGTTTTTGGGCAGAATCAAGATACATGGAGATCAATGATGGCTCCTACCCGTTTAGCAACTTTCGCTTTAGGTATAAGATAGAAGGTCAGTATTCAGTAAACGATATGCTGGATCTACTTGCCTTTAATGAACTTCATATTAATGCCGGAAAGAAAATTGTTACCAATATGTTTGAGCAGAATAGAATTGGCGTAGGGGCGCAGTTTCAAATAGTCAGAAATGTCGAAATTGAAGTTGTTTATATCAATTGGTTGCAGCAACAATCCACGGCGGGGAAATTTTTTAAACGTGATATTGTCCGGTTTGCCCTCAATCATGTAATCCCAATAAAAAGCAATCAGCCGGAGTAACTCGCGCCCTCAAATCATCTGCCGGTAAAAAAGCCTAATTTTGAAGAAAAAATCCAATGCCGTTTTATCACAGATTAGGCCTGATCCCCTCCAAGCGTCATACCCAGTTTGAGAAGCCGGGTGGAGGCCTGCATTATGAGCAACTCTTTGGTACTGTGGGGTTTGACGGGATGTCATCTCTGCTCTATCATCTTCATAGACCCACACAGGTCAGGCATATTGGACCAGCTCAGAATGCCACTCCTATAGTGGCTGTAGATCGAAATTTGACTGCCAGGATTCTTAAGGGGTTTGAGGTCCCTGCCGGTGGAGATATCCTGACTTCACGCCATCCGTTGTTGGTCAACAAAGACATTCATATTGGATTGGCAGCCCCGACTAAATCGCTTCGGGAATATTTTTACAAAAATGCAGATTGTGATGAGCTCATCTTCATCCATCGGGGCACCGGAACATTACGAACGCTTTTAGGAAATATTCCATTCGAGTACGGAGATTACCTGGTCATCCCGCGCGGCATGATCTATCAGATGTACTTTGATACAGAAGACAATAAAATCCTGTACGCAGAATCATTTCATCCGATCTATACACCAAAACGATATCGCAACTATTTCGGTCAATTGCTTGAGCATTCACCTTATTGTGAGCGTGACTTCAAAACGCCTTCCGAATTAGAAACGCATGATGAAAAGGGTGACTTTGTCATTAAAATTAAAAAACAAGGATATCTGCACGAAATGGTGTATGCAACGCATCCTTTCGATGTCGTTGGATGGGATGGATATAATTTCCCGTATGGATTTTCGATAAAAAACTTCGAACCGATCACAGGACGTATTCATCAGCCGCCTCCGGTACATCAAACGTTTGAAACAAAAGCGTTCGTTGTTTGCTCGTTTGTGCCCAGGTTGTATGACTATCATCCGAAATCCATTCCGGCACCCTACAATCATAGTAATATTGATTCGGATGAGATGATTTATTATGTGGATGGTGATTTCATGAGCCGAAACAATATTCAGCAGGGATATATCACCTTACACCCGGGAGGCATTCCTCATGGCCCTGCGCCTGGTGCGTATGAAAGGAGTATTGGTCAGACAAAAACAGATGAACTTGCCGTCATGATCGATACATTCGCTCCGTTGCAGATTACAGATCATGCACTTGATATTGATGATGGTGCTTATTTTAAATCGTGGCTGGAATAAGATATCTATTATAAATATTTCTATTATTCATTGCTGTATTTAATTTCATTCGAATGACCAGTTGGTTAGCAATTCCTGATAATTCAGATTTTTCAATTCATAATATACCTTTCGGCATAGGGTCGATCGGAAGTGGCCGACCATTTGTCTGCACACGTATCGGGGATCATGTGGTCAATCTGAGTGCTCTGGCGTCGACAGGATATTTTGATGGGTTGATTGAAGAATTGAATGTCTTTGATCAAACCGTACTGAACGATTTTATTGCACTTGGCAAATCAGTTACCTCACAGGTGCGATTAAAACTGCAGCAATCCTTCAGTGATGATCAATCACCTCTACGTCAACATCCACAACTGATCCGGCCTGCATCCGATTTTATTATGCATCTGCCAGTCGCTGTTGGTGACTATACAGACTTTTATTCCAGCATCGAGCATGCTACGAATGTGGGCAAGATGTTTCGTGATCCGGAAAATGCGCTGCTTCCAAATTGGCGTCATCTGCCTGTAGGCTATCATGGAAGGTCTTCATCCATCGTCATCAGCGGCACCCCCATACATCGCCCGTGGGGACAGGTGAAACAAAAAGATGCAGAAGCACCTGTGTTCATTCCTACACAGCGACTTGATTTCGAACTTGAGATGGGATTTATAATAGGCAGAGATTCTTATATGGGCTCTTCTATCAGCACCACAGATGCAGAAGAATATATTTTCGGCATGGTCCTGTTCAATGACTGGTCAGCGCGTGATATCCAGGCCTGGGAATATGTTCCGCTGGGACCTTTCCTGGCTAAAAATTTTGCTTCAGCGATGTCGCCATGGGTTGTTACAATGGAAGCATTACGTCCATACCAGGTGCAGGGACCTACGCAGGAGCCGGAAGTCCTTCCCTATCTGAAATACCAGGGCATGAAGAACTATGATATCTCATTGGAGGTGAGTATTACACCTGCAGGCTATGATGAAAGTATCGTGACGCAATCGAACTATAAATACATGTACTGGAATATGTGCCAGCAATTAGCGCATCATACTTCTAACGGCTGCAATGTTCGCGTTGGGGATCTGATGGCTTCCGGGACCATCAGCGGTCACGAACAGGATTCATTTGGATCGATGCTTGAATTATCGTGGGGCGGAAAAAATCCAATCACACTACGTAATGGCCAGACTCGTTCTTTTATTGAGGATGGCGATCTGGTGACCCTGCGGGGATGGTCGCAAAAAGATGGCATGCGGGTAGGTTTTGGTGAGGTTCACAACCGTATTGTCAATGAAAGCTGGCCCGGCCTGGCTGCAGAATGAGCTGTATATTTGCATAAATCATTTGAAAGAAATAAAGATGTCTGTTCTAGCACAAAAAGAAACGGCTTTCGCAGCCACACAACAAGATTTTCTTCCATTAAATGGTACTGATTATGTTGAATTATATGTAAGCAACAGTAAGCAGGCGGCTCATTATTACAAGACAGCGTTTGGCTTCCAATCGTGGGCATATAAAGGCCTTGAGACTGGTGATAAAGACATAGAATCCTATGTAGTCATACAGGATAAAATCCGCCTGGTCCTGACTTCCCCACTCCATAGCAATTCTGTTATTGGTCAACACATCGATAAACACGGTGATGGGGTGAAAATGATTGCCTTGTGGGTTGATGATGCAACGGATGCATGGGAACAAACGACATCACGTGGTGCAAAATCATATATGTCACCAACCGTTGAGGAGGATGAGCATGGCCGTATTGTTCGGTCCGGAATTCATATTTATGGTGAAACAATTCACTTGTTTGTTGAACGGAAAGATTATCATGGGCCTTTCCTTCCGGGATATGTGGAGTGGAGAACAAATTATCAACCGGAGCCCGTGGGATTAAAATTTGTCGATCACATGGTAGGTAATGTGGAGCTTGGAAAGATGAATTATTGGGTCAAGTTTTATGAGGATGTGATGGGTTTTCAAAACATTATCACATTTGATGACAAGGATATCTCCACTGAATATACTGCGCTCATGAGTAAAGTAATGAGTAGTGGAAATGGACGCATCAAATTTCCAATTAACGAACCTGCCGCCGGAAAGAAAAAATCACAGATCGAGGAATATCTTGATTTCTATGAAGATGAGGGCGTACAGCACCTGGCAGTAGCCACCGATAATATTATCGAAACAGTTACTGAGCTCCGCAACCGCGGTGTTGAATTCTTGCGGGTACCATCAACGTATTACGATACCGTTCTTGATCGGGTTGGGACTATTGATGAAGAATTAGAACCACTCAAAGAACTGGGCATCCTCATCGATCGCGATCCGGAAGGATATCTGTTGCAAATATTTACAAAACCTGTGCAGTCACGTCCGACGATGTTTTTTGAAATCATCCAGCGTAAGGGCGCTAAGTCTTTTGGTAAAGGGAATTTCAAAGCATTGTTTGAAGCTATTGAGAGAGAACAAGAGCTGCGTGGTACACTCTAGAATTACGAATAACGAACAAGGATTGAAGAATGTGGAAGTCCATATCCAAATGATCTTTTAATATACTGGAATATCAAATCTTAATTTGATCTTAATTGATCTTAATAAATCCGCGTTCCTTAATTATTGTGATGAAAACACCATTGGTATCTCCCATCTCAGAAACAGATCCTGCCATCAGGGACCTGGTAACATTTTACAACGAGACACTAGGGTTTTGTCCCAATAGTGTCAGGACCATGCAAATCCGACCACACCTTGCAGAAGCATTTATTCGGATGAATAAAGCGGTGATGGAGAATCATGGAAATGTAACAAGTGCACTAAAACGTCTCATCGCATATATCTCAAGCTATACTACCGGGTGCCAATACTGCCAGGCACACGGAATCAGGGCAGCTGAGCGTTATGGTGCGAGCGAAAAACAACTTAAAAATATCTGGGACTACAAGACACATGTTGCATTTTCTGAAGCGGAGCGAGTGGCACTTGATTTTGCAGTAGCGGCTTCATCCGTGCCGAATGCAGTAGATGATCAGATTGCAGCAGCATTACGAAAGCATTGGGATGATGGCGATATTGTAGAAATAACAGGAGTTGTCGCACTCTTTGGGTATCTCAACAGATGGAATGACTCGATGGGCACAACGATTGAAAGTGGAGCCATTGCATCTGGAGAAGAATTTCTTGCAGATCACAGCTGGACCGGAGGAAAACACAGGAGGTAGTTACCATTTTGGATTTTAGATTTAGGATTTAGGAAATTAGATATTATGAGCGCCTGAGACGCGATCACGCCGGCGTGTGAGACTTTGGATTCTTGAAGCAGTTGAGATTCTCGCGTTCTTACATCTCACGGTTCTCACGCTCTCACACCGGTCCCTGAGCTGCACATGGATGAGTAAAGCAGTCGAAGGGCTCACTTTCTCTCTCACTATGATACCTGACAAAACAATGTCCACGAAAAAACCCCGACGCATCCGAAAGCGCTGGATTGTGTTGGCAGTGTTGTTGCTCTCGATGGGTGTCTGCAGCATACCAGAGATGCGGCATAAAAATAGTGGTGTCAGTGAATCTATCGGAAGTGTTCGGGATGGCAAACTGAAGAATGGATATCTTATCCCTTATCGGGGAAATAATTTTCAATACTTCAGTTGGTTCAGTTATTATATCCTTGACAATGCCTATGTGCATTCTGATGTGTATGCGACGGTGATGGATGCCTACAAAACCTGTGAGACCACCTGTCCGAATCGGGAATTTGTCCTGATGGAATGTACGAAAAGGGGTGGTGGCAGAATGTTGCTCCACTGGACACATCAAAATGGGCAGAGTGTTGATTTTATGACGCCTAAACTTCGTGGAGATGACATCAATGTCTGGCCCAACAAAGCAGGATTGTTCCATTACCTGTTTTCATTTGATACCGATGGCAAATTTTTGCTCGGACCAAAGACACATATTGATTTTGAAACCATGGCCCAACATCTACTTGCCCTGGATGACGCTGCCGCCCAGCATGATCTTCGTATCCGGAAAATATTATTCCACACGGATATGCATGATAATCTCTTCAGCACACCTGCCGGACTGATCCTGGCGCAGAGGGACATTAGCCTTGTCTCACATCTAAGCAACCTGGTCAATAATTTTCATGATGATCACTACCATGTGGACTTTGAGCAGAGGTGAGAACCGTGAGAACCGTGAGGACCGTGAGGACCGTGAGAACCGTGAGAACCGTGAGAGAGCGAGAGCTTGAGATATTCTTGTCAATTATTTTCTTTGCGAACTTTGCGTCTTTGCGCGACAAGAGTGAGAGCCGTGAGAACCGTCACTCAACTCACAACGTCTCTGTATAGTTCAGATCCTCTTTGAATGTTTCCTTCATCTTCCACAGGGCTAAAAATGAAATCGCGGCGAGAATTACTCCCATGACCATGCCGGCATGGAGAATATTACCTGAAAATGTTTTATCGCGGAAAAACTGGTATAGCAGGATGATGAGCGGAAGTGATCCTCGGACAAAATTGGGGACAGTGGTGGTTACCGTGGCGCGGATATTCGTTCCAAATTGTTCTGCAGCAATCGTGACGAAGATGACCCAATACCCTACTGAAAACCCCATGGCCATACACACCAGATAGAACGTGGATTTGGAAATGCCAAACGCATTGAGATAGACAAAAACCATGATCAGGTTGAGGCCGAGAAACAGGGCCATGACCTTTTTCCTGCTTTGCAAATATTGACTTAACAATCCCGTACAAATATCACCGATTACAAGACCAGCATAGCACCATGCAATCGCATGGCCTGCTTTTATTTCTTCTGCACCTATGACACCAAGATACTTCGCAAATTCAGGCGAGAAAGTAATCAACACCCCCACCAGGAACCATAAGGATATCCCGATCAGAATGCATTGAATATATTTGACTAACCTTTTCCGATCAGTAAACAGCGACAAAAATTTTCCCTTTCCTACTTCCGAAGTCTGCATCTGCTGAAACATACCTGATTCACGAACACTAAAACGTAAAAACAACAGCAACAATCCCAACACACCACCAGCATAATAACACAATCGCCAGTCACCAAAGATCTGGTAGACAAAATTTGCTGCAATAGCTCCGAGCAGTCCAACAGCTGCCACGATCATTGTACCATAACCGCGTTTTTCCCTCGGGAGCGATTCAGTTACGAGTGTAATTCCTGCTCCTAATTCGCCAGCCAGCCCAATACCGGCAATCAACCTCCAGAAGGCATAGGCTTCCACAGAATTTACCATGCCATTAGCAATATTGGCTATTGAATACATGATGATCGAACCAAATAGTACCGAGAGTCGTCCACGTTTATCACCCAATACACCCCACAAAATCCCGCCAATCAGCATACCATACATCTGCATGCTGATCAGGAATTCACCTGCATCCCGGTTTGCCTGGCCTGTAATACCTAAATCTGTCAGGCTTGCAGTCCGAACAATTCCAAAAAGCAGCAGATCATAGATATCTACAAAATATCCCAACGCGGCAACAATGACGGCAGGGGTGAGTAACCTGTAATTACCTGGTTTTTCGGATGACATTCAGATCGTTTGATTGGTCTCGAAAAGTATACATACAAACCGATATTCCACAGGTCTCACGGAAATAAAAAATGCCCGGTATATCTTTCGACGTACCGGGCATCTGAATGCTACGCTTCAATTTCTATTTCAAAGGTGGAGGCCCATCAGCAGAAAAAAATGGGGTTTATGATTAAAACAGAGAATATTTTAGAAATTCAGAAACTCGTATGGAATAATTCATTTGTCGTTTCGATCAGCAATGTGGGGCTCGTATTGCTTACGGGTATTGGAATGACAAACTTACCACCTATTTACGGTGGCTGGTACGATTTCTCCCTTAGATTCTCCTTAGAATTCACTTAGTCTCCCGCGACAAAAGCAGAGATTTTCCAGATTCCCTTGTCGTTGTTGTAAAGAAATAATCTGGGCCCCATGGGACTATAGACATACTGCCAGTTGACCCAGCCAGTATACTTTTTATCATAGGTGGTAATATGATACCACGTTGGTTCACCATGAATATTTAATGGCACATTGATGGACACATCCTCCTCATCGTAGATATAATAAATGACATGATCAGAAAGTTGGGTGACAACTTTTGATTTCGTATCCGGGGCGGTACGAAGGTTTACATTTTTCCCGGTGATCGCGCCTAACAGATAATAATCATCATCGAGCTCCATATCGATATCATATACATATGGAAATACAAACTCGAATTTACCGCTATGATCTGCCGTATCATGCAGAAACACACCACCCATATTCACTACCCTTCTGAGGTAGGGCCAGAAATTGGTGGAATCATTTTTGAGATCCCAATATGACTTAAAGACATCAATCGTCTGTTCATCGCCATACGTACTGATGACATCCTGGTCCAGTTTGCTGTAGATCCATTCTGCATCACGTGTTTCTATAGCATTCACCAGCTCTTTAACAAAGGTTGTCAACGATGGATCCTTGCTTGCTTCATTGCGTGGAGGAACAACCCTTTGAGCAGTAACTGAAAAAGATACAATCGTCAATATGAAACAGACAAGGATACTTCTGAAATTACACATGCCAGGGTACTTTAAAAAACAATATTACGCTAAAACCGAGAGTTGGATTTTGATTTTCATTCTGACAGATGCTCTGCTAAAAGTCTGTGAAAATGATGTGTTCCTTGTTCGCGCGTAACAGAGTATCGTCCATGAGTATAAAAGCGTGACCTCACCCCTTGCTGCACTGCCTGCACGACTTCCTCATCCTCCATTTCGACTCTGAACAGATCGGATCCTGCGCCTCCCTGTAGTTTTGATTCATTCCATACATACGACAGGTAAGAAATTATTGTTTTGTTGACAGTGACAGGTTTTACAATATTAATAGATAACCCCCAGGGGTAGAAATTGAACATCATATTGGGAAAAATCCAGAAATAATATCCTCCCACATTTTTACCGTAGTCGGCAGAAGATGTTGGTAAATCAAAACTCACCTCACCATCTTTTGCCAGACCAAGCTGGAGATTGGAATATGGAAAAATTTCTGTGGAGTATGTTCCATAATCGATCACATCATTGAGGCTGCCGTGAATAAACGGAATATGGAATCCTTCAAGATAATTTTCGCAGTATAATGCCCAGTTAGCATCGACCTCATAATCGTTTGACAGATCCGGGCGGAAATGAAATTCTTCCAGTGGAAGCCAATGAAGTCGATGCATCATTTCCTTCAGGTACACTTCGGGTAGAATATTTCCTAATGAAGTGAATAACCATTTCCCCCATTGGAAAAGTGGTAGTTCGTGAAGGCTATCGCGATCCGCAGGAAAGTTTTCTACCTCCCTGAATTCGGGCATGAACATAAATTTGCCATTGAGATGAAAGCGACGCCCATGATATCGACATTGCAGTTGATGCAGGTTACATGCTTTTTCTGCAATGAGGTTACCTCGATGGGTACAGACATTGGAAAGGCAATGAATTTCACCAGCGTGGTCACGGGACAATAAGAGCGGTTCGCTGAGGTGCTCTGATAACAGTTGGAATGGATGTACATCACCGGGATTTTTTACAGAATCTGTATCGCCGACGAACTGCCATGATTTCGCAAAAATGGATTCTTTGGTTTGTTGAAAGATGTCGTTGCTCAGATACACATCGGTATGGATGGTTTGTGCCTGAGCAATATCAGGGTGTACAAAAAACTTTTGATTTTCCATAACGTGGTTAAAAAACTAAAAACTAAAAGATAAAAGATAAAAGATAAAAGGTAAAAGGTAAAAGGTAAAACCAAAATACAATTCGTATGCATGCTAATCAGCCAGTGCCAGGTGCTTCTTCCATTGCAAATATCCGAGTACAGAAATTCCTGTATAAAGGACAAATAATACTGAGAATAAATAGGCTCCACTCACGAAGTATAAAAAAATCAGCATAAAATCAAGCACGATCCAATAGATCCAGTTGTGCAGGTCTTTACGCACGAGAAGTATAGTGGCCCAGACAGAGCCGACCGTTATGAATGTATCCAGGTAACCAAATCTCGCTCCCAGGTATTCGATCAGCACGATGGACAATGGGTAGCTTATGGCAAAGCAAACGACAATGGCAATACCATGATATAAAATAGATGATGTTACAATTGGCTTTTGCTGATTCCCTACCCTACCCTGCAGCCATTGCCACAGACCAATAAAACCAACAACGATATAAAATATCTGGAGAAATCCATCCGCTATCAATTTGTACTCCATAAAACTTTTCCATGCGATAGCTGCTGAACTGATAATTCCGAATATCCAGCATGAGGGTTTTTCGTAGGTAGCAAGTAGTACATACATAATGCCCGCAATCAACCCTAACCATTCGATCCAGTCCTGGGCGGCGATTTGCTCAATGAGAACTGAAGGATCCATGATACGTAAGATTGGAAAACAACGATCAATGAAATAGAGCGCAGATCAGTATGATCCATAAGATCCATTATGATTAGTTAGTACAGAATCCTAACTAATCATAAGCATCTTAAAAATCTGGGGTCTCCCGGAATATTATTTGACGAGCGAAAACTTGTATTGCACGATATAGACAACCGGGTTTTTGGTTTTCGGATCATCCTGCTTAAGTATAATTTCTACATCAGTCGTCTCACTTGCTTCTTTATCCTTACTATCAAATACAGCTTTGATGGTGCCTTTTTCTCCGGGCTTGAAGACTTTAAACTGAGGCCATTCCAGGGTGGTACACTCACAGGATGTCACCATTTCAATTTCAATAGGTACGTTTCCTTTATTCATGAAATTGTAAACCATCTCTTTCTTTTCACCCTTCTTTACAGTGCCCAGGTCGATCATGTCTTTATCAAATCTAAGTTCGATGACAGGATCTGATAAAGGCACTGTGCCTTTATTCGTTGGCTTGATTACGGAGGCGGATGATTTCTTCTGCTGGGCGCCGATATCAGATTTTTTGACTTCGATCGTAGTAGGACCTTCCAGGATCTTAAATTCTGTACGACGATTGAAACGGTGCTCATCATCAGTACAATCAATCCCATTGATACATTGGTTGAGGATCAGGTCTTCACCATACCCGACAGCTTCAATTCTTTTTTCACTGACACCACGGGAGACAAGCCAGTTTTTAGCTGATTGTGCACGACGCTGTGAAAGGCGCTCATTATACGCATCATTACCACGTGAATCCGTATGGGATGAAAGTTCGATCACCATGTCCGGATATTTTTTCATCAGTTCCAACAGGAATGAAAGATCTTTTTCCGCATCCGTGAGGATCTTGTCATCATCGTAATCGTAATAGATATTGTTTAGACGGATTGCTTCATTGATGGTAACAGTCTCCATACCTGAAGTGTCCTCTGGTTTCTTCGTGAGTTTCACTGTACGACGTACCGTAAAGTTGTCAACCACACCCACCGTATTAAATTCAAACTCGGCAGATTTATATCCATCCCGTTCTACCAGGACTTTATATGCCTTGTCCTTATCCAATCCAAACTGGAAGTCATGTATTTTATCATTCGTTTGTTGCGATGATTTGCCTGGCTTACCGCGTTCTACTTCCCACATGGTCACCTTGGCGCCTGTCAATGGAACATTTCCATCATACACACTGGTGATCAGATCAATAATAATATCGCGAATGTGAAACTGATAGATATCATCACAACACGTTTTTGATTTGACAGAACGTGATTCTTCATCAGGACGATTGGAAACGAGAAATCCAATTTTTCCTTCTTCATTGACTGTGAAGTATAAATCATCTAATGAAGAATTATACCCTGCCCCAAGATTTTCTACTTTACCCCAATCCTGTCCGCTCCAGTCGGTGCGAAATACATCAAAACCTCCTAAACCCGGATGACCGGTTGAAGAGAAATAAAGTTTGTTGTTGAGGAAGAACGGTGTTTCATCATCGAGTGTGGTATTTATTCCTGCACCGAGATTGACAGGTCTGCCATAGGTATCTTCAGAAATACGATCTGCATAATAGATATCAAAGCCCCCATTGCCGCCGGGCATATTGGAAGAGAAAAACAAAACTTCTTTTCCAAACAAGTTACCGGGACTCGGCTGCTTTGCAATATAATCACCGTTGATACCACCAAGTTCTACGGGAGGACCCCAGTCACCACCAGATTCCGGGCTGACGAAGATTTTACTTTCCGTCAGATCATTACCTGTGAGGAGTGAACGTGTGAAAAACATTTTGGTGCCATCCTTTGAAATACTTGGATTACCTGTATGATATCCTTCGCGGTTAATTTTTTCTGCAAGTGCTTTGGCACTATCCCATTCACCGTCGTCTTCAGGTGCGGCAGAATATATTTTGAAATGATAATCACCTTCTTTCCCGTCGAGAACGATAAGTTCTTTTCTGCGGAAAGACGCGAAATACAGTTTTCCATCACGACCCACAAACGGAGCAGAATCGGTATAGGATGAATTCACTGATTTGCCTGCATTTGCAACCACCAGATCAATAGGTGGTTTTGATTGCATGGCTAGCTGGATACCTGCCACTTCATTATCTGCCAGTGCTAAAAGTGAATCAGTCACATTTAATCCGGCGTAGTGATTGAATGCATCTATCGCTCCCTGATAATTTCCATTGACTTTTAATACCTGGCCATATTTGAAAACCATGTCCGGAAATTTTTCACCCTGGTCGCGTTCGACGATTCGTTCGAGCCATCGTTCAGCCCGGGCGAAGTCACGCAATTTGATCTGAAGATTGGCGATCTTGATCGCGATGTCCGGATCACGCGTTTCTTTATAGGCATTCTCATACCACTCGAGTGCGGTATAATAATCGGGAATGAGCATGCTTTTTTCAGCAGTCTCGATCATCATGTGCACAGGCACTTCATCCACAGGCTGCGCTGAAAGACCGAACCCGGCCAGTATCAGGCTGCAGCAAAATAATATGGTTCTCACCTTCATAATTAGAATCTTGGACAAAAGATAATCGGATCCGGTTTTGGTCTTTTGTAGATGCGTCCTACGTACTGGGCAGATAGTTCAATTCCTCCGGCACCTCCGCTCGCGGCTGACAGCCTGGATACATTGACATCATATCCAAACATGACCACGATTGATTTTACTTCAGCTCCCAGCATGACCTGGATCGCATCACCAATGCCGGCACCACTTCTATAACCTAATCCGCCCTTCAATATTATATTCTTGACCGGATCATATAAATAATCCAGTAAACCCTGCACGACTAAAGTGCTTTGAGGGCTCTTCAGGATCCTCTGGTATGAAATGTTAGGAAGGAAACGCACTTTATCTGACATCAACCTTGACATGCCAAAAGAAGCGTAGATCCGGGGCTCCAGATTGTAGCTACCCCCTGCCAGAGACCAGTCTGGCTGGCCAATCTTACCAACCGCTACACCCGCATTCCACTCATCTGTTTTATTAAATTTCGATGTAAACTTTAACCCTCCCACATGATCGAGGAAGCCTTTTTTATCAGTGGGAATGCTTTCCTGAGTCTGACCACCATCAAGGTTATCTTCAAATATTAATGCCGTGGAGTTTTTGATCTGGCGCTGTGTTCCACCGGTTTGATAGGCAAACGACAACACCTGGTTACCATCTTTGTTAAGAGCGAGGTGATAAGCGGCGCTGGCTTTAAATGAAGATTGGGTCAATCCTCCTGTTCCCGATTTGTCTGAATAGAAGAACATGCCGACGCCCACCCAGTCCTTTTCCCTGAAACCCCGGATGATCGGGACATCAACAGAAAAAGTTGGGGTCATGTATGCAGCTTTGCCGAGGACGCTGCGATATTGGTCACGGTAGAGTCCTGACAGGCGGTAACTGCCATAAAATGAGCCTGTGTTGGCCGGATTAAAGGCCAGCGGAGTCATGTTATGCAGTGTGAAGTGGAGATCCTGGCTGTGAATTAAACTGATAGGGAAGCTTAAAAACAGAGCGCAAATAAAACGCAGAGCAAGTCGATGTATCATCATATATTCTATAAGCGTTCGTTCAACCGGTTTTATGATCTAAATTGCCTGCAAAATATCAATAATTGGCGTTTTTGTACCCTGATGTTGCTGAAACCCTTAATTAAGTCTACAAATGTCGGGCGCCAGGTAAGGCTGATCGGTGCATTGATGATGATGAGCTGGTTTTCAGCTTTTTCCCAGAAGGACACCACCGGATTCTGGGAAACGCCAGAGACCCTCAACCGGGGACGCTTCTGGACAGCAGCCGGGGTCGGGGCCATCGGATATACCGGGACCCTGGTGAGC
Source organism: Chitinophagales bacterium (assembly GCA_038203125.1). Taxonomy (GTDB): domain Bacteria; phylum Bacteroidota; class Bacteroidia; order Chitinophagales; family Saprospiraceae; genus Opimibacter. Next base: position 22,067 of record JBBREG010000002.1, on the reverse strand, counting down.
CTTAATGAATTGTGGTACAAACAATATCCCAGGACATCTTTTCACTTTTTTAATGATGCCCGGGAATGGCAACAAATGGATAAAGCCGGCCATATGTTTACTGCCTATTTTGAGGCAGACTGGCTCTATGGTATCTCCCGGTGGACCGGAATGCGACGTACGACATCCATCTGGACAAGTGCCTTGGTCGCTTCGGGTCTCCAGGCAACTGTTGAGACGCTTGATGGCTTTTCTTCCAAATGGGGTTTCTCCGTGTATGATTTCGCGTCCAACCTGGGGGGCAGCGGTATGTGGGCGGCCCAACAGATCTTTTGGGACGAACAACGGATCCGGCTTAAGGTCTCCTCCACCTACCGAACTTATCCGGATGAATTCCTTCAGGGATCTCCGACCGGTACCACATCACTTCGTACCCGAACGAATGATCTGTATGGTGAAAACATCTTCGAATCATTTCTCAAAGATTATAATGCCCAGACCATCTGGGTATCGGTTAATCTTCATTCCTTCATGAAAGAAGAAAGCAAATTTCCTAAATGGTTCAACGTGGCGGTCGGCTATGGTGCAGAAAATATGTACGGAGGTTTTGAAAATACGTGGGAATTGGATGGGAATGAATATCACACCTCAGAAACCAGATACCCAAGATATCGGCAATGGTATATTTCGCCCGATATTGATCTCAGCAAACTGCGTATCAGAAGCAGGCCACTAAAAACCCTGGTATCGATGTTGAATATTTTCAAATTTCCTGCGCCTGCGCTCGAGATCAATGGGAAGGGCGGGGTTGTGTGGAAATGGTTTTATTATTAGTGGATATGCTAATCAGCATATTCGGTATTCGGTTTTCGGTTTTCGATAACCAGTATGCGGTAAGCGGTATGTTAGAAGCCATGTATCACAGGAAAGTCTTAACTTCACAGAGAATGAAAACAATTAAAGAGCTTACGGCAATTATAGAGCGAGAAGGCGATGGATATGTTGCCCTTTGTCCAGAACTTGATGTAGCAAGTCAGGGCGACACCATTGAAGAAGCCCGCTCAAATCTCATTGAAGCACTTGAACTTTTTTATGAAACAGCTTCGGAGGAAGAGATAGCGCGAAGGTTTCACGAAGAAGTGCTTATTACACGTGTACAAGTTGCTATTCAATGAAACCCCTATCTGGGAAAGAAGTCTGTTTAATTTTAATGAAGTATGGTTTCATTCAGGTACGACAACGAGGAAGCCATATCATTATGCAAAAACAAATCAAAGATGCCACAACAACTATTCCTGTTCCAAATCATAAAGAATTGCGAACAGGAACACTCCGCTCAATAATCCGACAAAGCGGAATCGAGAAAACAGATTTCGAATAGATACACCGCTGCTAACCTCGTTTACTCGCCAGCAGGGATTTTCACATTGACAATGAATAATCGTAAATTTAAAGACAGCTATCAGGAGGAAGATCTCTACTCATGAGTCCTGCCTTCGAGTAGCCCATATCATTATCAGCCATTGCAAATCATTGTTTATTACACCTGTTTTGACTTAACTTGAAACGCATGACTGAAAAAGCAAAAAAAGCAATAGAAAAGATTGGAGATCTGCCTGCGGAAGAACAGGAGGAAATTGCAGGATTGATACTGGAGGAACTGGATTGGGATCAGACTTTTGAGGCCACGCAGAAACAGCTTTCTGCTTTTGCCAAGGAAGCAACCAAGGAGTATAAATCAGGAAACACAAACACAAAGGGCTGGTAGTGAAATCTGTTACAACCTTTCGCTTCAGGTAAGCATTAGCCAAGCTGCCGATAAGGACTCAACTAAAGCATGAAACGTCTATCAACTTTGGCAAGCCAACCCTCACCACCCCAGTTTGAATTTCAAACAAATTCATGCAGTAGAACTAATTTATTCAGTCCGGGTTGGATTAGGGTACAGGGCCTTGGGTGTGCTGAATGATAACAAAATGGTTTGGTTCTGGATTGGTTCGCATGAATATTATAACCAATTGACTAAAACTTTATAACAAAGGACGTCCGATAATCAAGTAGGCGGCCCCGCCATGGCGGATATTCCATTTTCCAATGATTTGTTGCATGAATCAGATTCGATATCTTGAAGATGAAATCCTGGAACGCCACAGCGTGAAGCCTTGATCGTGGTAAACGGTAAACGGTATTCGGTAAGCAGTATGTCGGTAAGCAGTATGTCGGTATTCGGTATGCGATATGCGGTAAACGGTATTCGGTAAGCAGTATGTCGGTATTCGGTATGCGGTAAGCGGTAAGCAGTAAGCGGCATCTGTATTTGGAATGTTTTCGGCCACCTTTAAAAACAAGGGCACGCTCGGCCGGCGTCTCATAAATGTTCTCCCCTAAATACCCCAAATTTGCTCGACATTCCGAACCTACGGCGCTATGTTTTGTTTCTCACCTCTCTCCCGGTCTCACCCGGTCCCTGAGCCTGCACAAGGTTGAGCGTCAGGTGTCAAAGGGTCACGCTCTACAGTATCCAGTTGAACAAGTAGTAGAAACCTAACGCTCCTGCAAACGTGATCGGTAGCGTAAGCAACCATGCAATCGCAATCGTGGTGACCGTACTGCGCTGAAGATTTTTAAGCCCCCCCATGCCAACCATAGATCCTGCGACACCTGACGAGAGTACGTGTGTTGTACTTACAGGCAATCCAAGACCACTGCTCAGTCCAATGGTACCGGCAGCAACTAATTCTGCGGCTGCACCCTGCGCATATGTAAGATGTGTCTTGCCAATTTTTTCGCCGATCGTTATTACGATCCGTTTCCAACCAATCATGGTACCAAATCCAAGAGATAAGGAGATGAGCAGAACAGCTTCAACAGGCGCAAAGTCTGTTGCTTCTTTTAACTGTGAAAGTCCGTGTTTGAATTTTTTCTTATCACCTCCATTAGCAAGGAAGGCAGGATCTTCCAATAAGGTTTTTGATATTTTCCCAAATGACTGAATATGACGGCGCGTCTCCACACGATGGGATTTAACTCCCCCTTCCAGGGCGATGACATCCTTTTCTAAATCATCCAGCATACCGAGTGACTCATGATACGGATCGCCTGAATTCTCATGAGAATAAGTTGAAGTCGCCTCACGCATTTCTGCAATCGCCGATTTCATATTGTCAATTTTTAATCCCGGATTCAGCGCATAATAGGAAGGCAGAAATGCAAGCATCACAATCATCATGATACCCACGCCCTTTTGTCCGTCATTATTGCCATGAAAAAAACTCACAAGCGTACATGTCGTCAGGAGTATAAGACGGATCCACATGGGTGGCGGCCTGTTGTTGTTCTGTGATGGATCTTTAAAAATCTCCTGGTTCTTAATCGTATATTTAAACAGGAACAAGACAATGATCACTGCAGTAAATCCAAATGCCGGAGATAACAACAAGGACAATCCGATGTCCTGTGCTTTACCCCAATTGATCCCCTGACCACCATGTGTCCAGAAAAATCCCATCCCCGTTCCCAGGATCGATCCGATCAGCGTATGAGAACTTGAACAGGGAATGCCGAGATACCACGTTGTCAGATTCCAGATAATCGCTGCCAACAGGACAGAAAATACAATCGACAGATTGTCATTTTGTGACATCATCATCATTTCCCCCACGGGAAGAAGATTGATGATACTCATCGCCACCGCAACCCCTCCCAACCATACGCCCAGGAAATTCCATATACCTGACCAGATAACAGCGGTAAGTGGCTTTAACGACTTCGTATAGATAACCGTAGCTACTGCATTGGCCGTATCGTGAAATCCGTTCACAAATTCAAAAGCACAAACCCCGAAAATGGCGATGATAAAGAAGACAAAATGCGAGGAGGAGAGTTCCGCGAAAGCCTGTTGGATCATTCGATGGAGGTCTTAGATGAAGATAACAGTCTTTGCAAAATCAGATCGGTTGGGTAATCCGAAACAAAGGTAACCCACAGAGTTGATGGGCTGGTGGCTTTACCCGAGTTTACAATCATTTTACCTTGCAAGGGAGCAAAGGAAGAGGGGAGCAAAGGAACAAAGGCATAGGAGACCTAATTTATATTACATACTACGGATGCAATATTAGCTTCTAGGTACAATGATAAGAGACCCGGCACTCGCAATTCGTAATTCGGCATTCGTCATTTAATCAGGCAAACTCCTGGTTCTCCGGATCATTATAGGTCTCCTCCCCTTCCCACTTGGCCACCACGGCAGATGCAAGGCAATTGCCCACAAGATTGACAGTCGTACGGGCCATGTCCATTAATTCGTCTATACCAAGGATTAGGAAGATCGGTTCGACCGGCAGTCCAAAAGATGCGGCGGTTCCCATCAGGATGACTAAGGATGCTCTCGGTACACCGGCTATCCCTTTAGTGGTCAACATCAAAGTGAGCAGGATGAGAATTTGTTCCGATACCGATAGGTCAATACCTGCGGCCTGTGCAACAAAAATGGTGGCGAGAGATAAATATAATGTGGATCCATCCAGGTTAAAACTATATCCGGCTGGTAATACAAATGCAACGATTTTGCGTGGCACTCCAAAACGTTCCATGTTTTCAAGTGCTTTCGGGAGAGCAGCTTCAGAACTGGTCGTTGAAAAAGCAATGGTGGCAGGTTCAAGAATTGCCCGGAGAAATCTTCTGATCGGAAGTTTAATAATAAGGGCAACAGGGAGAAGGACAAATAACACAAAAGCAATTAATGCAACGTACAATGTTGCCAGTAGCTTAAATAGGTTGGCAAGAATTCCAAATCCCATATGTCCCACCGTATAAGCGATCGCCGCTCCAACAGCAAACGGTGCGAAATACATGACAATGCTTGTGAATTTGAACATGACCTCTGTCAGGCTTTCACAAAAATTGAGCATCGTTTGTTTCTGAGGTCCTTTGACCAGGGCAAGGCCGATCGCAAACAGAATACTGAATACTACGATTTGCAATACCTGTCCTTCAGCTATTGACTTCGCAATGTTTTCCGGAAAAATATGGAGGATCGTCTCTTCCCATCCGGATGGTGGAGGTACTTCCAGTTTTTCACTATCGCCTCCTGGTGGGAGGTTAATGCCAACACCGGCTTTGCTGATATTGATCGCTACCAATCCAATAAACAATGCTATGGTGGTAACGATCTCAAAATATAAGATCGATTTCCATCCCATACGACCCACCTGTTTGAGGTTGGCATGTCCGGCAATACCGACGACGAGTGTGCCAAAGATTAAGGGCGCAATAATGGTCTTGATCAGTTTGAGGAAAACTTTACTGACGACCTTCAGCTCAGATGCAACGGCTGGAAAATCGTATCCGAATTCAGCGCCGATAATCATACTAAACAGGATCCAGGTGGTCAGATTTTTCCGTTTCCATACCCAGTATGTCACCGCCAGAATAGCTGCCCACCTGACAATGGCCGCGAAGACAGGATCCAATGCAATCAGGCCTGTAGCGTTAAGGCAGGTAATAAGAACAGCAATAAAAACCAGGGCAATCGTCAGAAGTTTAAACACACGGTTGGAAGGCATAGAGTTGGCGCTTTATCGTCCGCTCAAGGTATTGATTTTTCGATAATCGATATCCCACGCCATTGGAGCATCGCGAACAGCCCAATGGCGGGGCCAGGAAATAGGAGAAATAACAACCATTGGTAACTCAACCATGTAGCAAGGATCGTAATCAACTGAATACTTATGATCGTTATGCTAAAGCCAATACAATTCACAAACGTTAGTGCAGACCCCTTGTGCATGGCAGGTGAATGAGACGCCACCATTGTTGAAAACTGGGGTGAATCCATAATGACCATCATTCCCCAAAACAGGAGGAACACAAAAATAAATGCCGGATGCAGCGTAAATACTAATGGAGACATCAGGCAGCATAATCCAGAACAAGTAAGCGCCAGGAAGGCAATTTTAAAACTTCCGATCCGCTGTGCGGCATACCCACCCATGATGCAACCAATACTTCCAACTGCTATAATAAAAAATGAGATCAGAGAAATATCATTAGCTGACATGTTGCGAATAAACATTGTAGCCACCACAGGAACAAATGCCCAAAATGCATACAACTCCCACATGTGACCAAAATATCCAAAGGCAGCAGCTTTAAAATTTTTGTCGGCAAAGAGTTGAGGTAATACTCCTGCTCGCAACCCAGTTTGTGGTTTTCGAAAGGGTCCATCCGGTACCAGGATCAAAATTAATAGTCCACCAATAAGCGCGACAGCAGATGTGATGATGATAACTGTTTCCCAGGGAAATGTTTGTAATTGACTTCGGAGTAAATGTGGAAATGCCGTTCCCAGCACCAGTGCACCTAACAGGTATCCCAATGATTTTCCGAGATCCTGGTCAAAATAATCGGCGGCAATCTTCATGCCTACCGGATAGATACCCGCAAGAAAAAATCCGGTTAAAAATCTCGACACATATACACCTCCTGTCCACGTATCGGTGAATAGAAGAGCGAGATTACATCCGGACGCGATGATAGCTGAGAAGAAAAAAACTTTTGAAGGACTGATCCGATCTGCAATCGCAAATAATGCGAATAGTAATGTACCCAGGATAAACCCTACCTGTACGGAGGTTGTGAGATTGCCGAGTGCGCGAGGAGATAAATTGTATTCGCGAATCAATTCCGCCATCACACCATTACCCGCAAACCATAATGACACGCAGAAGAATTGTGCGATGACAATGATCATCAGGATGAATGTCCGGTGGGCAACAGCCATACATCTAAGTTACGAATTACGAGTGATGAGTAACGAATTCATTCATTCCAGTCGAGAGCGTGAGACGTGAGAACGTGAGAGTTTCTTTGCGAACATTTTTCTCTGCGTTCTCTGCGTCTCTGTGTGAAAATTTCAGAATATCATCCCATCTTGAAAATTTTACCTGCACGAAATACGGGATCGAATAAAAATGCTGAAAAGAATAAAAATTTGGATCCTGCATGCCCGAATGGTTGCTTTGGTCTTACGGAGGCGGAGACTACGGCAGAGGCTTTGTGAAAAAGCTGCTTACTAAACTTAGGAACGCAGGTTTATTAAGGTCGGTTAAGATTTATTAAGATCAAAAAATCATTCAAATCAATTAAAACGTTTACCCCTTAATTTTTATTTATCAATTATTAGTTTTTAGTTCTTTCTTAGTTTACTCCACACCTGCACGATCCTGGGCATACTCACCACAGTTGTTGCATCATTTGCGATCGCATAAAGTTCTTCCACGATACTTTTGATTTCTTCAGGCGATGACAAGCCAGCTATCAAAATGGCATCTGCGATATTTTCCATGGTGATGGCTGCAATCAGTTTCACCTCACCTTTGATACCGGCAGGCTGAACGACATTCATTTGGATCTTTTCAAAACCAATATCCGTCAACATTCCTGGTAACTTCGGACCAATAAAAGGGTCTCCGCCGGATTCAATCGAAACTTGTGAATACAACTGCACATAATCATTGAAAGCTTCATTTACAGGAAATGAAAAATGGCCCCTAAAATCAATGTCTTCGACAATGATGAGACCTCCTGGCTTCAGATATTCTTTGATGGCTCCCAGTATTTCAACCGGATTGGATAAATGAGTTAAAAGAAAGCGGGTGTAGACGGCATCGAAGGCTCCTTCGATTTGCGATTCAAGAATATTCTGTGTTCGAAATTCAACATTGGATAAATTTCGTTCCGCAGCTTCCTTTTTTGCAAGCTCAATTTTAGTGGCATCCATGTCAATGCCCAAGACGTTTCCGGATGGACCGACAACCGTGGCGAGATCAAAGGTTACATCTCCTCCACCACACCCCAGGTCCAGACATGACATACCAGGCTGTATTCCGACCTGATCAAAAAGACGAAGTGTGAAAGGCTGCAACACGCGGGATAAAATCCTCAATCGTTCGCGGCCTTCCACACCTCCTCTGATCACGTAGTCCTCGCTGGACATGTATGGATTATTAGTTTATTAGTTTATAGGGTTATAAGGTTATCTGTTTTTAAGCTTAAACACTAGGCGTTTTTAGACTTTCGGATTATTCTGTTGGCGTAACGTGCTGTTATTTTTTCCGTATACGAAATAAACAACGATACCGATACCCATCCAGATAAAGAATCGTACCCATGTCGGCCAGGGCAACGAAACCATGAGGTAGATACATATCAGTACACAAAGAGTACATATCACCGGGTATATCGGAACCCGAAATTTCCTGACCAGGTTGGGTTGTGTCCTGCGTAAGATAAATACCCCCATCGCTACAAGTACAAATGCAAACAGTGTCCCAATGTTGGTCAATTCTGCCGCAACATCAATATTGATCGTTGCTGCAAGTAGTGCGACTAATACGCCGACAATGATCGTTCCTAATGCCGGTGTCTGGAATCTGGAATGCACCCGTGAGAAGACTTTACCAATGAGGCCATCGCGGCTCATCGAGTATAGGATGCGCACCTGTCCTAATTGCATTACAAGTAATACGGTTGGCATGGTGAATGTTACACCCATAGCGACAATAAAAGAGATTCGATTTTCGCCGACAGCAGTCAATGCTGCCACCACAGGTTTTTCATTTCCAAGCACACTCAAGGGGACCATCCCCGTCAGTACAGCCGCCACAGCAATGTAGAGCACAGTACAAATGAGAAGTGAATAAATCATCCCGCGAGGCAGATCGCGCTGCGGATTTTTTGCTTCCTCTGCAGTCGTACTCACAGCATCAAAACCGACATACGCAAAGAATACCAGCGCCGCACCTGTCATCACACCACTCCATCCATTGGGTGCAAATGTCTCCCAATGAACATCCGGATTAAAGTGTGGTAAACCGAAGATGAGGAATAATGCTATCAACACCAGTTTTACAATTACGAGAATTGCATTCACACGCGCAGATTCTTTGATACCCACCACCAATAGAATTGTAATCAAAGCTGTGATGATAAATGCAGGCAAATTAAATAGCGCTGTTGTCGTATTCAGGTTGTCCACCAAATCAGGAACACTGGCCATCGCAGAAGACTTCGTTATCCATTGACCTGAATTCAGTTGCACCATTTCTGTCCCGGTTGCTGATATCAGCTCACCCGGCAAGTGGATGCCGAATCCCTCCAGGAAACTGGCAAAATAACCTGACCATCCAATCGCTACCGCAATATTTCCTACTGCATATTCTAACGCGAGATCCCAACCGATCACCCACGCCATGAGTTCTCCAAATGAATAATAGGAATACGTATACGCACTACCAGAAACAGGTACCATCGCCGCAAACTCTGCATAACAAAGAGCAGCAAGAGCGCATGCAAAACCAGTGACCATAAAAGAAATCGTAAGAGCGGGTCCGGCTCCGAGGGCATGTTCAGTACCGGCTGCAGCTTTCCCGGTCAATACAAAGATCCCCGTACCAATGATCGCCCCGATGCCTAACATCGTGAGCTCAAATACACCGAGCGACCGCTTCAGCGAGGACGCCTCGGCCTGAGCCATTAAGTCGGCATGTGATTTTTTTGCAAATAGTTGATTTACCATAGTGAAACAAATGTTGCTGTTTAAAACCGAATGCTTTCTACGCTCTTGATTTTTTTATAGCAGCAAGATAAATGCTGAGTTCTTCTCTGACTTTTGGGAAAAGGAATAACAAGCCGATCATATTGGGAAATACCATAGCCAGGATCATGGCATCGGAAAAGCGAATGACCGCATCCAGTGTTGCGGAAGCACCGATGACAATAAATGCAAGGAAAAGGATTTTATACATGAGGTCAGCTGCTTTCCCACGGCCAAATAAATATTTCCACGCCTGCAATCCATAGTAGGACCACGATATCATGGTGGATATTGCAAAGAGCACGATGGCGAGTGTCAAAATATAAGAGAAATGCGGTATGACGGTATCATATGCTAGTGTGGTAAGGTCCACACCCCCAACACCCTGACCCGTGGAATTTAATATGACAGTCCCTGCTGCATCACCCCCGTATACAAACGCTCCATCTCTGTTGAACATGATAATCACTAATGCTGTCATCGTACAAATGACCACAGTATCAATAAATGGCTCCAGGAGGGCGACGATACCTTCAGAAGCAGGATACCTTGTTTTGACTGCAGAGTGTGCGATGGCTGCTGACCCTGCCCCGGCTTCATTAGAAAAGGCGGCCCTGCGAAATCCTACAATAATAACACCGATCATACCGCCAACAGTGGCCTGAGGATTGAACGCCTCAACAAAAATCATCTTCAGCGCATCATCTATAAAATCGTAATTGTAAAAAATAATAAAGAGTGATGCGAGGATATAGATGATAGCCATAAATGGTACAATCTTCTCTGTGACCGTAGCGATACGCTTAATACCACCAACGATAACGATACCAACAACAACCATCAACACCATCCCGATCCAGAAACCGGATGCACCTCCGGTGGATCCTATCAATCCTGCAATTTGTGCGGCTGCCTGATTCGATTGAAAAGCATTGCCTCCCCCAAATGATGCACCCACACAAAGGATCGCAAAGAAAACCGCCATAAACTTGCCAAATCCTTTAGCGTTAATGTCAGCGAATCCCCGTTTTAGATAATACATCGGTCCTCCATAGACAACACCATTGCTATCAATATCCCGATACTTAACGCCCAATGTACATTCAACAAATTTTGTTGACATGCCGATCAATCCACAAACGATCATCCAGAAGGTTGCTCCGGGACCACCAATTGCGATTGCGACAGCTACTCCTGCGATATTGCCAAGGCCAACCGTACCCGAAACCGCGGCCGATAAAGCCTGGAAGTGATTGACCTCGCCTGAATGTGATTCATCACGGATCGTACGGGCAATGTCGCCTTCGACAATGTTGACAGTACCTGTATCTATTGCTTCCCGCTCCTTATCCAGAAAGTCATACTTTCCTCTGACTACCCGGATCGCGAGCCCAAATTTGCGAATGTTGATAAAAGAAAAATAAACTGTGAAAAATAAAGCACCCAACACAAGGAGCATCACTACAATAGGTACGCTCGCTTTATCTGATACAGGAATGGCATAAAATACCACACTCTCAAACCAGTCAGCGATGGGCTGAAACCAATTATTGATTCGCTCATCAAGTCCTGGTGGTTCATCAGTCGATACCTGTGCATCCATGAAGACAGGTAATGAAAATAGAATAGTAGTAGTAAAAGCTTTGTAAAATAATTTCATCATAGTTGGTAATTCTGCAAGGATTAATAAAGTAATGTGAAAGCTGATCTGATAAAGGAAAATCAACGAAATATTACAATCAACTACAATTTTGTATGAGTTGACTATAGTGCCATCCTCCTTGGGTGCGTCAAAATAGAAATTAAGGTCAGTTCATTCAATATTTATTTTAATTATTAGACGACTTAGGTGCAGTTTTAGAAGAAAAGCGCGTTGGAAAACAGGACTTTGCCGCTGTTCCAGAAAGAACGGAACATCGGATTATCAACAAAGTAGACGATGCCACCTGACCCTATCGCCTCCCTTCCAGCTACCAGTGTTTTACTGATCTTCTGATAGGCCTTTTTGCCGGTGAAGCCATAATAGACCGGTTTCTCATCCAGGAAGATGCCATTACCATTGGCAGGAAGCCATTGATACGCTGCAGAGCCGGTCTTTAAAGTATAATAGATATCTCCCAGACCAAAAGCTAATGGATGGGTTGGATCCAATTTCGTTCTGAAGACAGCACCTGCAATATCATCCGTAATCGATTTTCGGGTTGGAGAATCATATGATTCCGGGTGCGCCAGATCCTCCTTTGGTATTTCATCCTTCATTCCATTTTTAGATGTGATGGCAAATCCATTCCCTGAAAACTTATTCAGGGCTGATCCAAACACAACTATTTGCCCGCCATCACGGGCCCATGATTTCAATTTATCCAACAAAACCTTTTCAAGGATATAATATCCTTCCGGCAGGAGAATAACATTATAGCTGGAAAGATTGACGGAAGATAAATCGGTATGATCTATAATATGAATTGGATAGTTTAACTCTTCTTCAAAAAAATGCCAGAGCTGTCCGATATTCTGGCTACTCACACCTTCACCGGCCACAGTGAGGACCTGAGGCGTCCGTACCAGTGGATAATAGTCTGAACCCAGATCTTTGCCTACTTCCACAAATCCTGTGGTAATGGCAGTTACAGGAACTATAGTTTGATTCGCTAATGTGCTAATCGTATTGTCAAAATCAGGATGACGCAGATTATCCGCTCTCATACACAATACCGTTCCTCTCGGATACTGAACTCCATTTACTTTAAACTCATTTAACGCATATCGGGCGATGATGCCATGTGTTTGCAATGATGCTAAAAAATTACTTGCGGGCACAGAACCCCAGGTCAGGGCATAGGCATAAGGTCTTGCTGAAGCAGAGAGATTATTTTTTACCTGATCGTGCGTTGTAGAAATATTTATTTCCTCATTTGTGATCAATGTATTGAGTCCATACGCCATTGGAATCGACCAGGCTGTAATATCATAGGTTAGTGAATCTGCAAGTGTTGCTTCTTTTTCAAAAAGCACATGTAACAAAATACTCCTTGGCTGTGCAGAAGGTATAATGAGGTCTCCTTTTCTGATTTTATAGGTTGTGCCTGCATCACCCGCATCTGATGGATCAAAAGCCTGAGCTTTAATAATATTGCCGTCTTCTGCAGCAAATGCATATTTAATTTGTTGCCCATCCAAAAGCTGAACCAGATCAGCAATGCGTCCTGCATTATTGGTTTGACTGATTACGTATGACCTGGTTTTGGCGTCAGATTTGTCCGAAGAAGTGCGATAATATTTTTCAAATTCACGCACCAGCATACCGGCATTCTTTGACGCTATTTCAATTGTCGATAGTGACGTGGTGTAGTGATGTTCAATCCGATCTGTGAGGGATAATGTATCTCCATTTGCTTGCAGGTAAGCGCGTCCAGCACGTCCACTACCTCCTTGCTCATAGGTCAACCCTATCGCACCTGATAACATCGGGTATGTATCGCCATAGGATGGATAAAAAAGATCAAATTCTTCTTTTGTAAAATATCGCCAGCCTTCTTTATCAAAATAAGTTGCATGGTTTTTTCCGATCTCCGTCTGAAATGCCGCCTGCCATCCGCTTAGATAAGGATGATACGGCTGTGCTGCCGGAGCAAAATAATAAGAAGAGCTCGTACTCATCTCATGCAGATCAGCATGAATATGCGGCATCCACTGCAAATAAAATTTAATCCGGTCACGTGTTTCCTTTTGAGTGAGCCATGCCCAATCGCGATTAAGATCAAAATAATAATGATTGACGCGACCACCCGGCCAGGGTTCATGATGTTCTCTTGTATCGCTCCATGGATCATTTGTTTTTGCACTCACCTGGTTATTCCAGTTGGTGTAACGTGAATATCCATCGGGGTTCAGGCTCGGATCGATGATGACAACAGTATTACTGAGCCATGCATCAATATCCTTTCCTCCTTTAGCCAGGGCGTGTATTACTGCCATGGAAGTTTCAGAACCAGCGGCTTCATTACCGTGGATCGAATAACTGAGGTGTACGATGGCGATATCTTTTCCGGAAATATTCCCTTCCAGCATGCCGGTTCGGCGTAAATTATTGGTGCGGATGGCTTCGAGATTATTTAAATTTTCAGGACTGCTTACGATTGCTGCGATTAGTGGACGTAGTTCGTACGTAGAGCCATATTCCACGAGGTTGACCTTATCACTTACATCTGTAACTTGTCTGAAATATTCGACTAACTGGTGATGTGGGGTGAAGCGCGATCCCAGAGGATAGTTTAAAAACTCGTCAGGAGACTGTAGCTTTTGAGTAAATCCAGGGGTATACAGGAGTGCCGTCAGGAGCAAACAGCAGCATAGCTTCAACATCATGTTGGAAAGATATTCGCAAATCTGTAGAGTGGAAGGGATTTTTGATTTTAGATTTTAAATTTTAGAAGATAGATCTTCGGATATGATTGCCTGGATCTTTGTAAAGCATTGGATGCCGGATTATTGGATGCCAGGTACCGGACTCGCGATTTGTCCATTTTGGATATAGGTACAGGATACCGGACTCAACGTTTGGCTGCCACGAATAAAAAATTGCACGCTGCACGCCGCAGGCAGCAAGCTTACATAATCGCCTTCAAAATCTTCCCAATTGTCTTACCATCGCCCATCGTATAAAAGTGTATGCACGGCACCCCTTCCTTAATCAATTCTTTACATTGCTCAATCGTCCATTCAATACCAATATTAGTGAAATCGGCATCTGATTTCGCTTTGTTGAGTTCTGTGACAAGGTCGTCGGGCATGTTGACAAAAAACTTGCGAGGTATAGCAGCTAACTGGTAGCGCTTGGTGATCGGTTTGATACCGGGTACGATTGGAACCGTAATATCTTTTGCGCGACATGCATTGACGTATTCGAAAAATTTCTTGTTGTCAAAATACATCTGTGTTACGATGTAATCTGCACCCGCTTTTATTTTTTCTGTCGTATAAAATAGATCGAAGTCCATATTGGGTGCTTCGAAATGTTTCTCCGGATAACCTGCGATTCCAATACAAAAATCCATCTTCGTCCCCTTCTCGATATTGATGTCAAGATATTTACCCTTATTCATATCAGAGATCTGCTTGACAAGATCCAATGCATAAGAATGTCCTCCTAGTGTGGTATTGAATTTATCTTCAAAGGTCATCGCGTCACCTCGAAGCGCCAGGACATTTTTAATATCCAGGAAGTTGAGGTCGATCAACGCGTTTTCTGTATCCTCTCTGGTAAAACCTCCACAAATAAGGTGTGGCACCGCTTCTACACCATATTTATGCATGATCGCAGCACAGATCCCAACAGTACCGGGACGCTTGCGAATGGCTACTTTTTCATAATACCCGCTATCGTGTTTTTGATAAACATATTCCTCCCGATGGTAGGTTACATCAATGAAGGGCGGTTTAAATTCCATCAGGGAATCCAATAGCTTAAAGATGTCGGTCATGTTGCCTCCCTTCAGCGGGGGAAGGATTTCAAATGACATTAAGGTCTTGCCCGGATTCTGTTGGAAGTAGTCAGTGACTTTCATACGTGGCCGGCGAAGGTAGCGTACAGGCCACAAACGACAAAACCCCGGACCATTGTCCGGGGTATTCATCTTCGCGGACTTGCGTCAACGCTTATTCAGGATCAACATTGTCTTGGTAAGCTGGATGTCTCCAAAGCGCAGGGTGTAGTAATACAACCCGGCCGGCCAGCTCTCGTTACGTATCTTAAATTGTTGCTTACCAGAGGTAAAGTGACGCACATGGCTCATCACCTCCTCCCCGATCGCATTGGTTATGTTTAGCATGACTTCCCCTGCCTCAGGCAATTCAAAAGGGATAATCGTTTCGTCTGTCCATGGATTAGGACGATTCTGGTGCAACTGGACCTCATGTGCATCCGCTACTTCAATTTCATCCATCCAGTCAAGTGATATGTAATAGATTTCCTCATGTTCATCATATACCTCCGCATTCAGGAAGGTATTGTTGATGGAAATCATATCACTTAATCTTCCGGACCGGGTAGCCACAATCGTGATGGTCATCATTTCAGAAGAGAATACAGGCTCAGAAGCTGTCCAGGCAAAGCGAACGGAAGTTTCATCAGCCACATACATCTCAGGTGTCATGCCTTCTGCTATCGGTTTGACCTGAAGAAGTTTAGCACCCTCGAGTGTCAACTCCCATTGTCCCCCTGATACGAGTCCGGCAAACTGATTAATATCAAATGTAACATCAACTGTTTCTCCTTTCTGAACATATTGATCTAAGGAAGACATCGTTGTTGTGTTTTCACTTCTGGGTCGGATCATGGTTGCATTTGCTTCCACTGTTTGATTCAGGTCTCCAATCTTCACACCTACGAAGTTTTCAATAATACCATCTTCATCTACCATAAATGTTGGTGATTCTTCGAATGGCCATGGGTGGTACGGATCCGGGAAATCATAAGACACCGGAATGAATCTCCACGATTTATTATTTGGAAATTGCTGGTTGAGACCTAAGATCAGTTTCCGGATTTCCAGCAGGTCGATCGCAGATACACTACCACTGTTATTTGCATCAGCTGCAATCAGTTGATAAGGTGTAGAAAGAAGTTCTGAGGATAACAGGTGTTTCTGCAGCTTGACCAGGTCAAGAGTTGTTACACCATTCTTCGGATTATCATTTCTTGCAGCCTCAAGCGAGTACATCTGTCCTGCAGGAACGACAGGAAAATGGAAGGAACCATCATTGGTTGTAGTAATTGTTCCAAATACCTGACCTGATTTGATTAATTGTATTCCCACCTGGGCAATATTCTGATGATCTTGTGGTGTTTCAACCACACCACTTACACCCCCCATCGGAAATCCACACACACCACTTGGATCTGTGAATACAATGGTTGTAGAACAATAATCTTTATTACCCCAGTTATCCCATACCCATACATCAATTGGTAATTCTACTCCCAGCGCAAGGATATCTTCGCATGTAAATAACCTGCTTGGCTGATATACTGTTCCGGAGAATGAGAATCTCAATTCGTGGTCTGGTGTACAATTATCAAAGCTGCTGGCATCGAAATCTTTTGCCCAGATCGTGATCGTACCTGTAGAAGGCATAGGGACTGTGCTAAGACCATTGATACATACAGGTGTAGGTTGTTTACAATCTTCAAGGCGTACACGGTCCTCACATGTGGTTACATTTCCGCAACCATCTACGACTGACCACAGAACTCTATAATATTCATTCGGATTATTTGGATCATTATATTCAAGACCAAATGTTCGTAGAGAGAAATTCGGACTGGTTGCTGTATTCATCCAGAGATCAAATGTACCGGAGGCATTCTTAGGTATATCTGTAGGTGGTACTGCCAGGATATAATTGTTGCTGCCCGGGCGATAGATCTTAACATCAAATGTAATCTCGTCAGAACAAATGTCTTCAATATGCTTGTGCAATTCAAGGTGAACAAAGCATGAAGTTTCAAATGCAGGATTGACTATCGGAGTTACTTCCTCATCTAGTTCACAGAAGGTCCGGATCTCATTTGTACAATCTGTAAACAATACACCTGCATCATCCGTAATCTTCACCACCTGTGTATATTTCCACAACCCTGTTCCTTCCTGTGCATCGTACTGACACCAGTCAATGATCGTCCAGTCTCTCAGGATTTTGACACAAGCACCTTCTGTATGTTCAAACCTGCGCTCTTTCAGGTTGATACCTATCTGGGCACAATTATCATTCAGGATAATCGGATAGATTGTATCCGGGATACCACAATGATCTACTTCGATATCTGCAGGCCAGATGACATCATCATTCGGATCTAACGGATTGGCCGAATTGATGTAGAACGGATCAAAATTAACTACCCAGATACGCTGGGTGCATGTTCCTACTCTACCAGAAGGATCTGTTGCAATAAATCTTCTCTGGATCAGTTTCACTGCACCTTCAGGAGCACCACCCGGCAGATCATCACCACTGCAATCATCCTGTATCGTAACGCGGATTTCAAGATCCAGGTTACAATTATCTCTAACATATCCATCAATACCCCAGTAATGTGGTTGCTGGAAATTTGGATTACCCGGATCATTAATGATTATTTGTTGACGTGCACTTTCATCATATTGGAAGCCATCTACCACAGTTCCAAATGTCCTGTTGTCCGGATGTTCCAACACGTTAGGATCAAACCAGAAGTCACAGCTTACAGTGATATCAGGCGGACATGAAATGAGTGGGGATAATTTATCCTGTACTTCCACTTCCACCATACAGTAGTTGACATTTCCATACTGGTCAGTCACTTCAAGTTCTACGAGAATAAAATTTTCTGTTACATCACAACAAGACACGGGAACAAATTCATTGTAGAATAATCCCTGGTCATAGCCGTCTACATCGCCGTCAGGCGTGTGCACATGTCCATTCGTTGTCCAGTCAAAGCTGATACAACTATTCATACGACGGGCACGGAAAGTTACCGGTCCGCAGTTATCAAAACTACCATCATCCAGTGTGGTTGCCGGCAATAAAGCAACACCCATTGGATCCTGGTTATTGATAGCAATGACTGTATGTTGATCGCAATAGGCGGTTGGTGGTGTATTATCAAAGAGTTGTAAGCCTGTCACACATGTAGATAAGTTACCGCATGCGTCACGTACTTTCCAGGTGATCTCATATTCACCGATAAGGAGGTGAGGCAGAATGAACACTCCATTGACAGGCAGGATAACCTGTCCGTTGAAGATAAGCTCATATGTGAGTGGTTCACTTCCGCATTCATCAAAGGCTGACGGAGGTGTTACCCTTATGGCGGCGCCACATTCATTAAAATCTGCAGGAACCTGAATTACTTCATTACAATAGAGTACAGGAGGTACCGTATCCGCTACGTTGATGATCTGTACATGATCAATTATTTCACCACTACACCAGTCTACAAGACTCCATTCACGTTTTACGGCGTAAGAAGCTCCGCAATATCCTATGACCTTGTCGATATAGCCGATAAAGAATGTACCGCAAAAAGGACCTTCGATGCCGCCGATACATTCCGGATCAGGCGTGCCATCTGGACGGATACATAGATTACCACAATAGATCGTTGTGTTACCTGGTAAAGAGAAATCATCAATGGTTCCTCTCAGGAGGAAGAGTTGTTCTGTACAACTAACTGTATGGCCGCTTTCATCCACAGCTACCCAGGTACGTGTGATGATATTTGCATAAATGCCATCACACATGTGAAGTTCTTCAGTATCTGTGTAGCTAATAATTGTAACGCCGCAATTATCAATACCTAATACCTGGTACCTGTTACCACCCAGCGGTGTCACAGTAGCATCTGGCGGTACAGGGAAATGTGGGATCGCATGTGGTGCAATATCATCAGAGCAATCCAGTGTGATATCGCTGCAGGTTAATGTTGGAGGTAGTTTGTCCTCAATCAATAATTGTGTGCAACAGAAGTTACCATTCGTGGGATCTGTGACACAAGCTTCAAGGTATTGACCGATCCAGGGTTCTGCGAATAAGACACCACCTTCATACTGTACATTCGGGTTCGTAAAAGTTATGATAAACTCATCATAACAACCATAATGATCACCTTCCAGCAGCATATCGGCATTGATCACTGCTTCACATTCAAAAACTACTGAAACATGAATGATATTGTTGCACGCCAATGCCTGGCCACCGACGAATTCAAGTACGCTTACGTTAAAGGCGCATTCTGTTGTATACCCCAGTTGATCGGTGATGGCATACATCTGTTGCGTAGTACCGATCGCGAATTCATCACCAGAGGTTTTTCCGGATGCATCGATTTGTGTTATCGTAGGTTGTTGATTACAAAGGCCTATTGGCGCTATTGAATAACTTACTTCCGCAACACATTCACCTGGCTCGAGATATACCACGATATCCTGTGGACACTCCATGAGGAATAACCCACCATCCAGGATCACCATAATTTCTTCCGTGGTTACATTACCCTGATCATCAGTTGCTGTAATGGTAACAACCTGTTCTGCACTGGTCATAAAATCTTCACAAGTGAAAAGCTCCTGGCTCATCTCCAAAGCCACATCACTATCACAATTATCATTGACCTGCAGCACGACATCATTTACTGTCAACGTGACCTCGGATCCGTATGCAAACGTGATGTGTTTATCCTGTACGATGATCTCTGGTTTTTCATTATCCACCAGTGTGATCATCTGAGTTTTTTCTTCCTGATGGCCGCAATAATCAATGCATATCCATTTACGGGCATACAGATAGGGTTGTATTTCACCAAGCTCTTCGGTATACATGGTGTCGATCAGGTAACTGCATGCATTGTTCGGCATTTGGATATTACCCGTCAAAGTCAAATCCATCACATCCGCATCACAAGGAATCTCTATATCGGCAGGGAATTCAATCTGCTCCATGCTGTAATTCTGGATCGTAATGCGTTGGATAGAAGAACCTACATTACCGCAAGGGTCTGTCAGTGACCATATCCTGTGAATCACAGGATTACCTCCACAATTTTCAAGATGTTCTAAATCGTCATTGTATGAGATGGATACATCTTCAAGCTGTGCACAATTATCTGTATAAACATCCACCTCACCGGTCAAATCAAAGTCAAGCGGATGATTGTCACAATCAATGGATATGTCAAATGGTGTATAAAAGATTGGCGCTAAGGTGTCAATAAACTGAATCTGCTGGATCGCTGTTGAATAGTTTCCGCATAAGTCGGTTGCTTTCCAGACGCGCTGACGCATTCCTGTACTGTTGCATAATGCAAGTCCAAGATCATTGTCTTTGTAAGTGATCTGGATAGCATTCACGGGCGTACAACCGTCAATCGCAGTTGCATATCCAAGCTCATCATTATCATCGCGGTATTCGCAGCTAATGGTCAGATCTATGGGTAAGGACAATTCCGGAGCGGTGTTATCTACAACTTCGATCGTCTGAATACAACTGGTTGAATTACCACAATCATCGAATGCTACCCAGGTGCGGTATAAAGTACCTGTACCATTGCAGCCATTCAATCCCGTCGTGTTATCAAAATGAAGGAGATCCATATCCGTTACGGGAGTACAATTGTCTGAAATTTCAGGTTTGCCTAAGGATGAAGGGGCTAATGATTCTCCACAATTTACCTGGAGTGACGCACCACAACTTACGATAGGTGCAGTGGTATCAATAATCCTGATCTGTTGTGTGCATATTGCTGAATTGCCGCAAGCATCTGACACGATCCAGGTACGTTTGATCGTACCCGTCTGATTACAACCATTTACAGCTGTAAGGTCATCGCTGACTTCAATTTTTAATAACGCTGTTGCAGTACAATTATCAGATGCTGTTACAGTTCCTGTCATTGCTTCTTCGTGTGAAGATTCGCAGGAGATGGTGACGTTGGCAGGTGGCGTCACGACTGGTTTCTTTGTATCAATGATGGTCATGACCTGCATACAGGTGGATTTGTTTCCACAAAGGTCAGTTGCAGTCCACGTTCTGTATAAGTTACCAGTATTATTACAACCGGTCAGGTTCGTAATATCATCATGATATTCAATACTGATCAGGTTAGATGGTGTGCAATTATCTGAAGCAAAAGCCCATCCCTGAGTCGCAGGAGATCTGTCAACTTCACATGAAATAGCATACGATGCGGGGCAGGTAATTTCCGGGGCGATGTCATCGACTATTTCAATCGTTTGCTGACAGGTTGCTTTATTTCCACAATCATCTACAGCTGACCATGTACGAGTGATTGTACCCGAGCCATTGCATTGACCCGCCTGGCTGAGATCATCTGAATAGGTGATGTCAATAAACAGGCTGGCAGTACAATAGTCAGTAGCAGTTGCTTTACCAGTGAAATTGGGAGTGATCGGATCTTTGCAGGTGATCACAATATTTGCAGGACAATTGATAACGGGTTCAGTTGTATCGGCAACGATAATTTTCTGAATACAGCTGCCGATATTCCCGCATGCATCTTCCATCGTCCAGGTACGCAGGATCACACCGGTATTGGTGCAGCCTGTCAGTCCGCTTAAGTCATCATGATACCCAAGGATTAATTCATCCGAAGGTGTACAATTATCAGTACCCGTCGGATACCCTAATGCATCCGGGTTATTATAAAAACCACAATCAATAATCGTATCGCGGGGGCATATCACCACAGGGGATGTATGATCCACGATCGAAATTAACTGCATACATGTTTTCACATTACCACATGCGTCATGAGCAGCCCACGTTCTCAGGATAAGGCCGGTCTCATTGCATTCATTTAATTGTGCCACATCCACATAGTCGATGGTCACATTAGCTGTACAGTTATCGGTGGCGGTAGCCTGGCCGGTAAATGCAGGATGTGTGGAATCAGAACAACTGATTTCAATATTAGCAGGACACACGATCACGGGAT
>JBBREG010000001.1:0-46847 GCA_038203125.1 Chitinophagales bacterium | reverse complement strand
AACGAAACGGGCTTTCTATATATTTCGTTCCTGGTGTCAGGGTGTCCGGCTAAAGCTCATCGGCGCATGCGTACGGACAGAAGTTATAAAAGTCGTAAGATCGGTAATATCCACATCAGAAAACCAGAGGGTATAATCAACAGTCAATCTTATCTTCGGATCAAATCCGGGGACAAACTGATATGAATAGAGTAATCCAATGTCCTCGTTCATGTGTACAAATAATGTATCGAATACTTCCATGGTAAGATCTCTTTGCACGATCATGCGCACTGCAGCGCGACTCATATTTACGGAATCCCATAAAGCACTTTGATTTGACAATATTACCTGGGTGGAATCATTGAACGGATCAACGCATTCCAGGGCTTGAGGAAAGCCAATGGTTAAAAAGACCGAGTCTATTTCGGGGAAAAGGCGGAACGAACCTATGGTGTATACGAATTGCCTGGTATCTATCAGCAAAATATCCGATGGTATTACGACTTCGCCTGTTGCGCAGGTAAACCCGACACTATCCACAGTGTACCTTTGATGATCATCTGTCCATGACCAAGAGGACAGTATATATTTCATGTCCCGGATCTTATATGGTGAGCCATTCGTATCATATAGTGTATCCGATATTCTAAAATTAAAACCATCATATTGTTGGGTAAGAGTAAGTGTTGCCACCGGATATACACAACAATCATCACAGGCTTGGTCGGCATCTAAATCAAAATTGGATGCCGCGATATCCAGACATCCGCGCTCACGAGTCACGCATCCTGTAAGGAGCAAGAGACCTGCTACCAGGGTCAGAAACGTGAGAGACGACCTATGGAAATCAGGTTTGGAGTTGTTTTTTATAATCTGATACAAGTCGCTGAATGATTTTTTTGACCTGGTGAGAAAATTCTTTGTTCAGCATCCAGTGGTAGTACTGTTGATCATTGTACAATACTTCGGCCGCTGGCTGACCGATATATTTTCCAAAATTAAAAACGACAATTCCATTGTGATCGTATTTCAAACGTTGTGTAGCATCTATAATGTGCTGATCATTGGTAAATGCATCCAGCTGGGCCACCTCATTTCGAATGGGTGTTGGTATGACCTCACCTTCTTCTGGAATGAAATCTACCTCTTCATATTTTCGTAGCTGACCATCAAGGACCGCAATGGTTGCCCGGACATCTTCCATAGCGTCATGCGCATTCTGAATGCTCTTCTGGCAATAAAACTGGTATGCAGCTGATAACGTACGCGGCTCCATTTTATAAAAAATACGCTGCACATCTACAGATCTCCTGTGATCCATATCAAAATCAAACCCTACCCTTGCAAATTCTTCCATTAATACAGGGATATCAAATCGGTTACTATTGTATCCTGCAAGATCCGCATCACCAATGAAGTCATAAATTTCTTTTGCGACCAGTCTGAAGGATGGCTTATTTGCAACATCCTGGGGAGTGATTCCATGCACAGCCATCGCTTCTGCAGATATCGGAATACCCGGATTAATGAGGAACATTTTTTCTTCCGGTGGAGAGCCATCTTTATGATACCGGATCATCGCCAGTTGAATGATACGATCTCTGATGACATTTAATCCTGTGGATTCAATATCAAAAAAAATAAGGTTACGATCCAGTTTCAGGTTCAATGTTGGGGTGTTTTATGGGTGAAGACTCCTTCAGCTGCTGCCTGTTCGCCAATACCATGAAGCTGTACAGGTTTTGGTTTTTTACGTAAACGCATGTTGAGAAACTCAACAAGTAATGAAAATGCAATTGCGAAATACAAATATCCTTTGGGCACTACTCCAATCTCTCCACCTGCAATGGAGACATGACCCAGGTGGGCACCTTCGGCAATCAACATAAATCCAATCAATATCAGAAACGCAAGTCCCAGCATTTGAATCGTCGGGTGATCGTTCACAAATTTACCTACCGGACCGGCAAATAACATCATGATTAATACGGATATAATTACTGATATCATCATGATCATGATATTGTCCGTGAGTCCTACGGCCGTGAGGATTGAATCAAAGGAGAATATAATATTGATCAGGCTGATTTGTATAATAACCCTGAACAGGGAGTTTTTTAAATTATCCTGTTTTAATGACTCCTCCACGCCATTACCCTCCAGTTTGTGATGGATTTCTGTAACACTTTTATACAGCAGAAACATCCCCCCAAGCATAAGTATGATCGATTGTCCGCTTAATCCAAACGAAAAGAAGCTGCCTTGACCAATAATAATTGGTTTTGACATAGCTATGAGGTAACTAATCCCGAAAAGCAGAATAATCCTGAAAACCATGGCAAGGATGAGACCGATGTTTCGCGCTTTCGGCTTTAAATCCTCCGATAATCTGTTGGAGGCGATCGTAATAAAGATAATGTTATCAACCCCCAGGACAATTTCCAGGAATGTAAGCGTAAGCAGGCTGATCCAGACTTGTGGGGATGAAAAGTCCGGGACATCCATTAACAGAAATGATTTCATTGGTTGAGATATCTTTTGCTGGCGGCTAAGATCGGAATTTTCAGCACTTCCAGGGAAGGTGGGCCTACCGCAAGATTGTATATTTACCCTTTGTTTAATAACCAGGGATTTTCAACCCTCATGTAAGTATATATGAAGATTCAGGTGTTCATTGTTTTCATTTTGGTATTGGCCTGCCAAAAATCACGTAAATCTGAAATCCAGGATCCGGGCCCGGAAAGTGATTTTCAGTCAAGTGTGACATTTACTTTGATGGATGGCGAACAGACCGGCGTAACCTTTATGAATGCCATTGTAGAAGACAGCATTTATAATTTTTTTACCTATGAATATCTCTATAACGGTGCTGGTGTCGCAGTTGGTGATTTAAATGGAGACACGTTGCCCGATATCTACTTTATATCCAGTTTTCAGGAAAATAAGCTCTATATCAATGAGGGTAATTTTAAATTTAGAGATGTTACTGCTCTTGCAGGAGTGGCTGCTCATGCAGGATTCAAGACAGGAGTAAGCATTGGCGATATTAATGGAGATGGCAGATTAGATATTTATAGCTGTAGGACAAGCAAGGAGGATAACCACCTGAAAGATGACTTTGTATTTATCAATCAGGGTAATAAAAATGATAATGGCCTAAACATCCCTTACTTCCAGGACCAGGGCGCTATTTTAGGCTTAGCCGACAATAGCAATACTACCCAAGTCGTCATGCTGGATTATGATAATGACGGAGATATGGACGTATTCCTGTTAAATCACAGGAACGATTTTAATCATGCCAATCAAATACGGCTACAGCAGCAAACAGATAATACTGCTATCCGCATTCGCTCACCTGAAACGCCGTATGAATCAGATCGTCTCTTTAAAAATGAGAACGGGAAATTTATTGATGTGACAGTAGCGGCAGGTATTCAATCCTCTGCTTTTGGCTTGGGTGCTGTCGCAACTGACTTCAACCAGGACGGATGGATCGATCTCTATGTGGCAAATGATTATGTCGAGCCGGACCAGGTATTGATTAATAACCGCAACGGTACGTTCACGGATCAGTTCAACTCATATATACGGCATACTTCGCTAAATAGTATGGGTACAGATATCGCCGATATCAACAATGATGGATTAATCGACATTATGGTTTTGGATATGAAATCACCTGAACCTGTCCGTTACAAAGAATTGATGCATGCCATGGTCTATGACAGATACCAGCTATTAAACCAATACGGCTATGGTAAGCAGGTAGGTCGCAATGTGTTGCAGTTGAATAATGGAAATCAGACGTTCAGCGAGATTGGAGAATATGCCGGTGTGGCTGCAACAGACTGGAGTTGGGGAATCTTACTGGCTGACTTCGATAATGATGGATGGAAAGATGCATATATCGGCAATGGCTATGCCCGCGATGTTACCAATCTGGATTATGTAAATTTTACCAGGGACTCATTATTGAAATCTACTGATAAGGTTGAAGAATATCTCGCGAACTTTAGAAATCATCTTGACCTGGTGCCTCAGGCGAAAGTGGCAAATTATTTCTTTGTCAATAATCATAAACTCCGTTTTATTGATAACACAGAAAAAGCAGGTCTCAGGCAAACTTCACTCTCCAATGGATCAGCCTATGCGGATCTGGATATGGATGGAGATCTTGATTTGGTGGTCAATAATATTAATCAGCAAGCCTTTTTGTATCGTAATGATATTGAAGGACAACATTGGTTACAGATAGACCTGATCGATAAACCTGGAAATCATGACGGACATGGCGCAGCTGTAGATCTCTATGCAGGCGGTGTTCATCAGTATCAGCTGCTGAGCACGACAAAATCTTTCTTGTCCTGTTCGGAACCCATCCTGCACTTCGGATTAGGAACGGAAAATAAAATTGATTCACTCATATTGACATGGCCCGGAGGTCAGCAGGAAATCATGCGATCCATTCCTGCAGATCAACGCATCTATTGGAAACGAGGAGGAGGGTCATCGTATGTCAAAGCTAAAATCATTTCCCCTACTCCACGTTTTGAAAGTCTGGGAATCATTCCTGGCTGGGTTCACGGTGAAAATGAATTTGTTGATTTCAAACGCGAAAAATTAATTCCATATATGCTTTCACATGAAGGCCCATGTTTGACAACAGGTGATTTGAATGGAGACAAACTTGATGATATCTATGTAGGAAGCGGAAATGGACATGCTGGAATTGTTTTTTTCCAGAATGCTAATGAATCCTTTACCATGCTCGCTCCGGAGGTGTTAAAGAAAGATGCAGGATATGAAGATTGTGGTTCGGTAATTCAGGATTTTGATCAGGATGGTGATGCAGATTTACTCGTGATATCAGGAGGCAATGCATTTGATATAAATGATCCGCACTATACGACTCGCCTGTACCTGAATGATGGAAAAGGAAACTTGTCTACTGCTTCAGATTTCCCGATTATTAAAACGAATGCGGGAGCTGTTTTGGCGTTTGACTATGATCAGGATAATGATGTGGACATTTTCATAGGAGGAAGATCCGTGCCGGGAGCTTTTCCAAAGGCACCTAAAAGTTTTTTGTTGCGGAATACGAATGGAAAATTCCAGGATGTGACCAGAGAAGTATTTCCGGAATTTGAAGAGATTGGAATGGTGACAGATATCAAAGCGGGTGATCTGGATGGTGATCAACGAGCCGAAATAGTCCTTGCAGGTGAATGGATGTCTATAATGGCTTTTTCTTTTGATGGGAATAAGTTTGTTAATCAGACTACCACCTATGACCTGAATACACTAAGCGGATGGTGGAAATGTATACAAGTGGAAGATATAGATGCAGATGGTGATCTGGATATTGTCGCAGGCAATATGGGATTGA
This sequence comes from Chitinophagales bacterium, assembly GCA_038203125.1. Lineage (GTDB taxonomy): Bacteria > Bacteroidota > Bacteroidia > Chitinophagales > Saprospiraceae > Opimibacter. The sequence goes on along the minus strand of JBBREG010000001.1, from coordinate 41,476 downwards.
ATCATCGGTTGAAGACATCCCCACTCTATCCAATCACTCTGGTGTCAAATGATTTCGATGGAAATGGGTCACAGGACCCTGTCTTGTGTTATTATGCTGATGGTAGTCTTTATCCTTATGCTGGTAAAGATGCTTTGATTGCACAGGTTCCGATGCTAAAGAAAAAGTTTATAAAATATTCAGTTTATGCAAGGGCTAAGATTACGGATATTTTTGACAAAGAAAAACTGGATCAGAGCCTGACGCTGACAACAAATTCATTTCATACAGTGTACCTAAAGAATGACCAAAAGAAATTTGTGCAGAGCGAACTTCCATACCAGGTTCAATTGAGTCCTGTTATGGACATCATGATCAGAGATTTTAATGGCGACGGAAGAAAGGATATTCTTCTTGCAGGTAATTTTAGTTATTCAGAAACCGAAACCGGTGAAATGGATGGTGGCAACGGTTGCTTGTTAACTCAACAACCAGATGGAAACTTCACTTACATACATAACACGGAGCACGGTTTCTGGGCGAATAAAGAAGTGCGTGAATTGGAACTATTACAAATGGCCAAAGGGAATGAAGTGATCCTCACAGGCAATAATATGGGGCCTGTGGAAGTGCATTTAATAAAAAGCAGTGTAAAGCAATTTCAATAAACCCCAACTCTTGTTATGAAAATTATATCCTCCAGTTGCTGGGTAGAAAGTTTTAAAATAAAAGAAAGCTCTTCTTTTGCTTCCCAAGGGCCAATTGCAGGCTACGAAAATGTATTCCTAACCCTGGAAACAGATGATGGCTATAAAGGCTGGGGTATCGCTGCACCAGATAAAGTCATCACCGGAGAAGATGCTGCATCCGTAATGAAAGCATACAAAAATCATATTGAGTCTTGCATGAAGGGAGAAAATCCTTTCTTCTATAGCAGATTGTACGAGGAGTTAAGAGATCAGATTCCTGGCCAGGCATCTGCACTCGCCATGGTAGAAATTGCCCTTTATGATATCATTTCTCAGAAAGCGGGTGTTCCATTGTATATGTTCCTCGGTGGATATCGTGAGAAAATCGTCACAAGTGTAACAATTGGGATCATGAATGATGCTGATGTCATGGAACGAACATCTAAACTATTGGAGCAAGGTATCAAGGCGATAAAAGTAAAAGGGGGAATTGATGTTGAAAGAGATATACGAATCATTGAGTTGGTGCGCCGTCAGACCGGTCGCAATATTGCCATCACATTTGATGCTAATCAGGGCTATAGCCTTATTGAAGCAGCCCATTTTATCAGGAATACTAAACAGGAGGGCCTGGAGTTGATTGAACAACCTACTTCCTCTGATCTGACAAATCAATGGCATTTTCTACGACAGGAAGGCAATGTTCCGATTATGGCTGATGAGAGTCTTAAAAAGCTTTCAGATTCATTTGACCTGACGAGTCGTAAAGCAGTAGATTATCTCAACATAAAACTCATGAAGGTGGGAGGTATCACACCTGCATTGCAGATCAATTCAAGTGCCAGATCTGCATCTGTACGCTGCATGATGGGATGTATGGATGAATGCAGTCTCGGTATAGCTGCCGGTCTCCATGTAGCCCTTGCACGTCCCAATATTAGTCACGCAGACCTCGATAGTTGGCTGGATATTGAAGATGATCCGTTTTTTGGAATAGTAACGCTTGACAATGGATTTCTCCGGCCAACAGATCTGCCCGGTCTCGGAATGACCAGATAAATACTATTCAGGAATTCACTCCCAGATCAGTTCTGAGTATATCTGTGAGCGTCTCTGCTCGACGAATGAGTTTGGCCTGGCCATCCTGAATTAATATTTCCGCAGGTTTGGGTCGTCCATTATAGTGGGATGACATCGTATATCCATAAGCGCCTGCATTGAAGAGACATAAGATATCTCCCTGACGCACTTCATTCAATGGACGCTTATACGCAAATGTATCGGTCTCGCATAAGTACCCAACGACATCATACTCGTTGATGTCTCCATCCGGATTTGATATGTTGACAATGTGATGATAGGCACCATAATTCATGGGCCGGAGAAAATGATTAAATCCGGACTGGACATATACCATGCTGGAATCGTCTGTTTTACGAATACCTGTGACCTGCATCAGGAGGACTCCCGCTTCACTGACGAGAAACTTGCCGGGTTCCAGGATGAGTTTAATATCCCTTCCCAATTCACGGCAAAAGGCATGAAAGCGCTGACTTACTTTCGATCCGAAAGACAGGATGTCAATGGAATGATCTTCGGGATGGTAAGGTATTTTAAATCCTCCACCAAGGTCGACATGCCCGATGGATTCTTTCCATTTCATTGCGATTGCCAGCAGGTAATCATATGCTTTATCAAAACTTGCCGAATCGCTAATATCTGATCCGAGGTGCATATGAACACCTGCAACCCGAATGGACAAACGGGTGGTCATCTCATACACTTCTTCTACCTGTGAACGGAGAAAACCAAATTTAGAACCATCGGAACCGACCTGCAATTTTTCATGTCCACCTGCCCGAACACCCGGATTAAATCTCAAGGTAACTTCCGTGTCCGGGTAATGCTGATGCAACCACTCAAGCACATGAAGCTGATCAACATGAATATGAATACCGTGTTTAATAGCAAACTCATATTCCTCATATATTACGCCACTGGGGGTAAAGGAGATCCTCGATGGTGGAACACCTGCCTGCAATGCCATCGTCATTTCACCCGGAGAGACAGAATCAATACCACAACCTTCAACATAAATATGTCGCAATATCGCAATCGTATTCAGCGCCTTGCTGGCATATCTAATATCCAGTGCTGTACCCTGGAATGCTGTTTTTAAAGCTGTCACCTGGCGAGAGATCGTCCCAGCGTCGTAGACGAAGAGGGGAACTCCAAAAGAAGATGCATACGACAAAAGTGCATCAGCATGGCGGCGGTCAATCATAAAGTAAAGATGAAACGGTCAGATCAATAATTATCACGTAACCAGATAAATATTTTTTCCATGTTGTCCTTGATGACACGGGATGGTGCCGTAAACTGATTATTCATCCATGAAAACAAAAGCACTTTTCCTGATTTGGTGATCAGCAATCCGCTGAGGCAATGATTGTTTTTGAGTGAACCGGTTTTTGCATATAAATAGGGAATGCCATTTCGACCTTTATAGCGATCGACCAAAGAACCGGTGGCACCACCTGCCGGCAACATCAGTTTGACATATTCGAGGCCCTTCTTTTTAATGATCTGATCAATAAACCATATGCAGGATCGTGGTGTCACGAGGTTATACCTCGATAAGCCTGAACCATCAACCCATTGAATTTTATCCGGCAACCCTGCCAGAGCACCTTTCATGAGAAGCTCAATAAATTTTTTCTCATTCATTTCACCTGTCTGACGGAAGGCACTGGCCAGGAGTAATTGTTCGGCGATGAAATTATCGCTCTCCAACATCATCGGAAGGATCATGGAGTCTAATGGGGTGCCGGGAATCCGTACAGCATTTTTGACAAAACGACGATTGATAAATTGGATCTCTTTCCCTGTTGCTTCCTCCCAAATAAATTTCACATCTTTCTCATATAGTGATACCGGAATATTCACCTCTTCTTCAGGAAAGTAGTCAGAGTAGATATAGGTGTAGGCTATTCCCCATTCATCCCGATAGATGGTATCGATTGCACCTTCAATAACATTTGTGACAAACTCGAAATAGGGTGGCGTGATTACTGCACTATCCTGGTGACGATGTATCCATAGTTGATTCCCATAGATCGGAAATGCATTTCGTTCCGCCTGGTAGGAATCTTTAAAATCATCCCATGCCCATCCGCTTCCAAAGCGTGTTGTGGTAAAATGATCATCAGCAAAAAATACTTTTTTGTCAGTCGTCCGAATAAAATCAGCGAGCGGTGCGTTACCTGTGATCTCCGGATAATACGAACCGGGATCTCCCCCACCCCAGATGATGATGGAATCATTTTTTGTGATATAATATCCTGCTGCGATATCTGTGTCGAGATATTGGAGAGAAGTCCACATCGTGACCAGTTTCATATTAGAGGCTGGTGTAAAATAATTATCATCCCGGTGTTGAAATACAAATTTTTGTTTTTCGTAATCATAGATCGAGAGACCGATATGATAATAGGGTTCGAGGTTCAGTTCTGCCCAAATTTTATTCAGATCACCCCGAATGGAAGGTTTTACATCCTGTGCGTGCACCGACTGAATACATACAGTACTTAAAATGCTAAATAGAAATCCCCAACACAACGTCCTCAATTCATTCATACTATTAATTCTCTTTTGCAGCAATCGGTTTGTAACTGGGATCGTATTTAACTATGATATGGATCCAAAGTGAGCGACTGAACTTGAGATTCCAGACAAAAATGATTGCCAGAAACAGGATGAGTATCAGGAATGAAATCTCTACCGGAAATTTGAAAACGAACACGCTTATACCGACTGATAATAAGCTGATAAAAGCGATAAAAAGATAGGAAATAAACATGGCTCCATAATAGAAACCTATCTCTGGCTCGAATGGCTGTCCACATACACTACAACGCTTGTGCATGCGCAGTGGTCGTGTGATCTGTAAAGGCCTGATAAACATCTCTCCCATCCGACATCTCGGACACGTCATGTGGATGGCACTGGATAGCCTGCTCATGGAGCTAAGGTAGCAGTCTTTGCCTAACTTCTTCCCACGGATCGGGTATTGTATTCGTGCTATTTGCGAAAACCAATCGATTGCCGTTGAAAATTGGGTAATAACTTGTCTTTTGTGAATTCCTTAACATCTTCAAACGTAATCAGAGTAGATTGTGTCTTCGGATCATTGGATTTGGCAAGGCGAAGATTTTGATTCTTGATTACTTCCTGTATGACCTGGCGAATACTCCGTGCATTGCCAAAATATTTATCCCTGTAATCATAGAGGAATTTGAAATACATCGTAAGGTGTTCCAGCGCTTTTGGAGATATGCGCATCTCCTGCGTGGTGATCATATGGATTGCGATCTCATTCAATTCTTCAGGACTGTAGTCTTCAAATCGTAAGATCTTATCAAAACGTGAGCTCAGCCCCGGATTTGCCTTTAAAAAAGTTTCCATATTATCCGGATATCCTGCTGCAAAAACAAAAAACTGGCCGCGTTTATCTTCCATTCGTTTGAGAATGGTTTGAATGACTTCATTTCCAAAGTCATGAGAATTACCAGGGTTATTGCTCAGGGCATAAGCTTCATCAATAAATAAAACGCCACCCATGGCTTCCTCGATCTTTTCTGCAGTCTTCAATGCAGTCTGACCAACATACCCAGCCACCAATCCCTGACGGTCAGTCTCTACCATATGGCCACGCTCCAGAATTCCCAAAGCTTTATATATGCTCGTAAGGATCCTCGCTACAGTCGTTTTCCCCGTTCCCGGATTACCGATAAAGACCGTGTGCATGTAGAATTTATTCAATACGCTTCGCCCCGTTATCTGATGATACCGGACGATATCGATCATCTCGCGTATTTGTTTTTTTACATTATCAAGTCCTGTTAATTCATTAAGATCGATCAGTGACTGCTGAAGTAATTTTTCATCTACCGGTATGGTCGGATGTGTCAAATCTCCCATAACTTTTATGTGTTCAATATCCTCCTGTAAAATGTTGGACAGATCATCACGTGATGGTTCTTTGGTGGATGTTGATCGCATCACCCGCAGACCAAGAGAAACTTTTGCTTTTTCGATCAGGTCATTTACGAAACGGGCATTTCCAAACGAACGATCCCTGTTGCGATAGGCCTCCACGATCATTTCATCCACCAGTTTTTTAGCTTCTACAGAAAGGATCACTTCTTTTTCGCGACATGCATACTGGGCAATCTCGGAGAGATTTTGTGGCAGGTAATCTGAAAAATGATAATGAATTTTAAATCTCGACTTAAGGCCCGGATTTGAATCCAGGAAGTAGGTCATTTCTTTGGGGTATCCTGCTACAATCACGGCCATATCCCCCTGGCCATTTGACATCTCTTTGACCAGGATCTCAATTACTTCACGTCCAAAATCCTTCGTATCATCATTCGCCCGGGCAAGACTATAGGCTTCATCAATAAACAGCACTCCGCCTCTTGCTTTTTCAATTGCATCTTTTGTTTTGGGGGCGGTCTGACCAATATATTCTCCAACAAGATCAACCCGATCCACCTGGTGCACATGACCTTTCGTAAGCAAGCCCATATTTTTATACAACTTGCCCATCATGCCGGCAACCGTTGTTTTACCTGTGCCAGGGTTACCCACAAAAACGGAATGGATATTAATATCCTGCCGCTCTGAAAAGCCATTGTCCTTCCTCAGTTGCAAAAACTGCAGGTACTGCGCATGCTCAAATACCTGTTTTTTTATCTCAAACAATCCGATCATTGAGGTAAGATCACTCATGACTTCCTCCAGGCTCTTATTCGCATTTTCTTCTGTGGTGAATTTGGCAGGCCTGTAATCGGGCAGGAAAACCTGGCTCTGTCCTTCTTTAAAATCTTCACCCACCTCAAATGGAACGACGGCCACAAGACGGTCCATAAAAACAATCTCAGCTGTGTATTTTCCTTTTCGCCATGATCCTTTTACATTCGATCCCCACCCTGCTGTGATCTTTACCTTTTCATCCCCTTTTTTTATCGTTTGCAGACGCGTAACCTGGCCTTTCAGTTCGCGTGCTTCGTTGTAAAATTTTGTAAAAAGTTCGCACTGCCATGAATCCTGTGTCTGAAGATTCTGAAAGATGACTTCCGAATAGATATACCTGGTCTCGGCACTGCTAAAAGTATTAAAGTAATGCCGGTCATCCTCACCCACATCATCATATTGACCTTCATAGAGACGTAAGGATTGTAAGGAGAGATACCGTGGCAGTCCATTGATGCTGGTATCACTTTCTTCGATATAGAAATATTTGGATCCTACTTTTTCATTGTCGATATACGCTTCCCAGCAGTACGCACCTTTTTTCCAGAAAGAGCCTTCTTTTTTGTTGCCCCACCCTTCGCGGATGTATACGATGCTGTCATACTTGCTTACATTCCGCTGTATCTGCAGACGGCATAATTCCTTCCCCGCCCGCTTCATGGAAAGGCATCGTAATGTCACCTCAACGTCCCAGCTTTCCAGGTCAAAATATTTATTGTAGAAGGATAGCTCTGCATAGACGTAGGATGCTTCCAGGCGGTCATATACCTGGCGATACTTCTTCTTATTGTCCGCCAGCCATTCCGTGGATGCATATACTTTCAGTTCCTTGAACTTAAAGGCTTTGGACTCCGATGTTGTCTGCGTACTTTCTTCCATATTGTTTCTAAATATAAGCGTTAGGTTGGTGACCAGCAAATAAGGCAAAAAGGAGCCAGTAACCGGTACTTAGGTGAAAGCAATTATCTTGAACGTCGAATCACCATGAAGAACTTTTTTTCGATCATTCGTTGGCCTAATCTGATCCTGCTCGGTATCATCCAATCACTGGTGTTCTTCAGGCTCCTGGATTGGAAAAATAGCGTCATGGACTATTGGGATCTCGCTATGCTGATCGTGATCACGACCATACTGGCTGCCGGGGGATATATCATCAATGACTATTATGACAGGAAAATTGACGCAATCAATAAGCCGGAACAATGGATTGCAGGCAACCTGTGGTCTGCACGAAAAGTCCTGATCATATACCTCATAGTTACTTTACTGGGTTTGATTTTATCCATATGGCTTGCCATTCGATTGGATTTATTGTCTTTTCTGTTCCTCTATCCAACGGCACTGGGTGGCTTGTGGGTATACAGCTATTTTTTAAAATGTAAACCCATTGCAGGTAATCTTTGGGTGGCACTTTTCTGTGCCGGCGTGATCCTGATTGTTGCAACTCCCGATCTTCTCAAGGGTCATAAAGAAATAATTACTTTGAATTTTTGGTATTACATCGCCTTTGCCTTTCTCACCACATGGTATCGCGAAATCATCAAGGATATAGAAGACGAAGAAGGAGATAGTGTACAAAAATGTAACACTGCGGTCGTACAATGGGGTTTGCGAGTTGGAAAAATTATGGTGGTTGTAATCGCGATCATCATCCTCATCATCCTTTTGCAATGGGAATCGAAACAAACAAGTTATACGGTTAAGTTTTGCCTGTATTTGCTGGAGGGTGGTATTGTGGCATCAGCAGCATTTGTCTGGTGGGCAAAAAATAAATCATATTACCACACAGCTTCTACTACAGTTAAACTGGTGATGCTCGCCGGAACATTGGTATTATTGCTTTGAAAAGGAGCTATTGTCTTCATCTGAATATCCTGGAATGTTACAGTTACATAATTTTGAAGAATATCAAAAAGCGTATCAATACAGTATTGATCAGCCAGAATCATTTTGGGAAGAACAGGCAAAATCGTTTCTCTGGTCAACGCCCTGGGACAAAGTTGTGAAATGGGATTTTCATTCAGGTCATACGGAATGGTATCTTGGAGGAAAAACAAATATTACGATCAATTGCCTGGATCGTCATGTGAATACTCATCCTGACAAAACGGCTCTCATTTGGGAGCCCAATAATCCAACGAAAAAGAGTAAGACCTATACATATAGTCAGTTACTCGAGGAAGTATGCCGGTTTGCTAATGGACTTAGACAATTGAATGTTACGAAAGGAGATAGGGTTTTAATCTACATGCCTATGATTCCCGAATTAACGATCGCTGTTCTGGCATGTGCCCGGATTGGAGCCATTCATAGTGTGGTATTTGCGGGTTTTTCAGCATCTTCTTTGTCAGACCGGCTTCAGGATTCATCTGCCAAAGTGATTATATGTGCCGATGCGAATGACCGAGGACCGAAACAAATCCCGGTGAAAGACGTAGTTGATGAAGCCATTTTACAAAGGGATTGCAAGGTTGAGCATGTAATTACTTTTAATAACTGTGATCATCAGGTTTCATGGATGCCCGCAAGAGATCATTGGTGGCATGATGTTACGAATGGGCAACATCAGTTTTGTCCTGCTGAAGAAATGGATAGTGAAGATCTCCTGTTTATCCTTTACACATCAGGTTCTACAGGCAAACCAAAAGGTGTAGTTCATACCTGTGGAGGTTACATGGTATATGCGGCGTATAGTTTTCAATTGGTATTTCAACCCGGGATGGATGACATCCATTGGTGCACTGCAGATATCGGGTGGATCACAGGTCATAGTTATATTATCTATGGTCCTCTGCTCTCTGGCGCTACCACAGTTATGTTTGAAGGTGTGCCTACCTATCCCGATGCATCCAGGTTCTGGCAGGTCATTGAAAAACACAAAGTCAATATTTTTTATACTGCACCTACCGCCATCCGTGCATTAATGGCAGCGGGAGATCACTTTACAGAACAGGCTGATCTATCCTCTCTAAAAGTGATTGGATCCGTAGGTGAACCTATCAATTCGGAAGCGTGGCAGTGGTATCATGAGAAGATTGGAAAAAACAAAATTCCGCTCGTCGATACATGGTGGCAAACAGAAACTGGTGGAATCCTGATCAGTCCGCTTGCCGGGATAACTGATCAAAAGCCGTGTTATGCATCCTATCCCTTACCTGGCATTCAGCCAATGCTTGTGGATGCAGCAGGAAAGGAAATTACAGAAAATGGGCTGGAAGGTCTTTTATGCATCAGATATCCATGGCCATCCATCCTACGAACGACGTATGGAGATCACGAACGTTGCATAGCTACTTATTTCGCTTCGTTTCCAGGTTTGTATTTTACTGGTGATGGTGCACGGCGGGATGCCGATGGACGGTACCGGATCATCGGGAGAGTCGATGACGTAATTAATGTAAGTGGCCACAGATTGGGAACGGGTGAAGTAGAAAACGCTATTAATGAACATCCCAATGTGGTGGAAAGTGCAGTGGTTGGATTTCCTCATGATATAAAAGGACAGGGCATGTATGCCTATGTAATTCCACTCGGTGAGGTGGTGGATGCTAAAATATTTTTCAAAGAAATAAATGTCCAGCTTGGAAAATCAATTGGCGGCATTGCACAAATTGACAAACTGCTGGTGGTGACAGGATTACCAAAAACTCGATCCGGAAAGATCATGCGCCGCATCCTTCGAAAAGTTGCAGAAGGTGATTTTATAAATATAGGAGATACCTCTACCCTACTCAATCCGGAAATCGTGGAGGAAATTATTTCCAAAAACAAAGTTCATTAAATAAATCTTTATGGCTCTTTTACACCATCCTCCCTTGCTGCTGGCATCCAAATCACCGCGTCGGGCTGAATTACTAAAAGGTGCAGGAATTGAATTTTCACTCCTGGATGTGGATGTTGAAGAAGATTTTTCAGAAGATATGGATGTGGCAGAAGTCCCGGAATACCTGGCACGAAAAAAAGCAGAAGCTGCTGTACGCATTATGCCACCTGATCATCTCATCCTCGCTGCAGACAGTGTAGTTATTGTGGAAAATAAAATTTACAACAAAGCCGCCACCCGATCAGAGGCGATTGACATGATACAACAAATTGCTGGTAAAGAGCATCTCGTCATCACAGGTGTATTCCTGTGTGATCATCACCACGCGATTGGATTTTCAGAACATACGTTGGTATGGATTGAAGACATGACGATGGATGAAATTGAATACTATGTTGATCTTCAAAAGCCATTTGATAAGGCAGGTGCGTATGGCATTCAGGACTGGATCGGCTGGGCCAAAATTTCCAGGATTGAAGGTTCATATGCAAATGTCATGGGACTACCCGTACATCGTGTGTATGGGGAACTTAAGAACTGGCGTTAATGACATTCAGCTGAAGCCAGTTGTCTTTTTGATTTTTTCGGGAGATGATCAGATTTTCCTTTGCTAAAGATTCAGTAATTACATGTTCATCATCGAACATGATACCAGATATGAGCAATAAACTATTGGGTTTCAACATTTCCTTCAATGCGGGTAAAGAAGCGAGGATGACATTCCTGTTAATATTGGCGAGGATGATGTCAAATTTTTCATCCGGCACTTTATCTAAACCGCCTTCAAAGAAAGAACAGACTTCCACCACATCATTCATGGTTGCGTGTTCATAACTGTTTTCTATGGATTCGGGTTGAATATCCACACCCAGGATTTTGGCAGCTCCTTCCTTTGCTGCTACAATTCCAAGAATGCCTGTTCCGCATCCGAAATCGAATACACTTTTGCCGTGAAAATCAATTTCAGACATTGCCTGGATCATCATATAAGTTGTTGCATGATGACCTGTACCAAATGCCATCTTGGGTGATATGGTTACGACATGTTTAAACTGGTCGGGTACAGGATGAAATCCTGCGCGAATAAAACAAAACTCATCTACCACAACCGGGTTAAACGAACTTTCCCATACTTCATTCCAATTTTTATCTTCTACTTTATCGAGGTGATAATCTTCGAAACGCACGTTTTGATGTTCCATTATAAATTCCACCAGCGTCAGGAGAAAATCATGTTCCAGGATATATCCGATGATCTGGTCTCCGTCTTCATGAAAAGCTTCAAATGGCCAGTCACTTAACATGGCGAGCCAAATTTCCTTATTGTGCGTGCCCATATCAAACGTGATGGACAGGTATTGGGGCTTTTGTAGTTCAGGCATAGATTTCTTTATTGTAAGCCTTCCATGTATTCATCAACAAAGATGTAACTGTCATGGGGCCCACACCTCCGGGGACAGGGGTGATGAAACTACATTTTGGAGCGACATTTTCAAAATCCACATCACCTGTAATCCGAAATCCTGATTTTTTTGCAGGGTCGGGAATGCGGTTGATCCCAACATCTATCACGACTGCTCCTTCCTGTACCATGTCTGCAGTCAGGAAGTGTGGTTTACCAAGAGCAACAATAATAATATCAGAATTAAGGGTGATCTGTTTCATGTCAGGAGTGCGGCTGTGGCAAAGTACAACGGTACCATCACCAGGCTCACCTTTCCTGGAAAGTAAAATACTCATAGGAGTTCCGACAATATTACTTCGGCCAATGACGCAGCATTTCTTTCCACTTACAGTGATATTGTTTCTTTTTAGCATTTCGAGAATTCCCATGGGGGTTGCAGGCAGATATGAGGGAAGACCGAGTGACATCCTGCCAACATTCATCGGATGAAAGCCATCAACATCCTTTGATGGATCGATTGCCATTGTGACGGCCATTTCATTGATATGTTCCGGCAAAGGAAGTTGAACAATAAATCCATCTACTTCAGGATCATGATTCAGCTGATGGACGATCTCTAAAAGAGAGGCTTCACTAATATCCGAAGGTCGTTGGAGTAAGGTTGACCTGAAGCCTACCTCTTCGCAGCTTTTGACTTTGTTCGTCACGTACGATCTGCTCGCCGGATTATCTCCTATCAGGACTGCTGCAAGATGAGGTGGTCGATTACCCTTATTGACAGCGATATTAACTTTTTGCTGTAATTCTGATTTTATTATAGTAGCAAGTGCATTGCCATCGATGATCTTCATGCGTAATGATTAGGTATTGTCAGGTGATTGAATGGTGATGGGCTGAAGTCGATGATAACAAAATATTCCTATGGACGTGCCTACAATCATGCCAAGTAAAGCACCACAAATAATGTCCAGGGGATAATGTACCCCAACATACACCTGAGCTAAAGAAATAAGTATGGCCCAGAACCACCATAGATATTTCCATCTGCCGAGGAAATAGCCGAAGATGGATATAAAGAATGAAGCCAGGCAAAAATGATTGGCTGCATGGGCAGAAGGAAAACTAAAGCCGCTGCCACAATTGACACGGACGATGACAGGTGGATACAGATTCACTTCCTGGCAAGGACGTGGTCGTGCCACCTGATATTTGATCAGTTTTGCACTGATCGTATCGGATGCAAAGACTGCCAGAAATAAACAAATGAATATCACAACAATATGACGGATCCGGTGATTATAGATGATCCATGCCATGCAGAGCACATAGAGTGGGAGCCAGAAAAATTTATTGCGAAATAGTGGTAACAGAAAATCCAGTACAGGATGACTCCAGCCTGCATTGATCTCATGCATCAGTGTCGTGTCCCATTGCAGGATAGTTTCGATCATCGGCCAAATGTATAGTTTTACGCGTCAAAAACCTTAACGACTGTGTCACTTATCAAATCTGTCAGCGGTATCCGGGGCACCATCGGTGGACTTCCGGGTGATAACCTTACGCCTCCCGACATTATCTCGTTTGTGTCAGCATATGGTACCTGGCTTTATAAAAATCATACCTGTCCAAAAGTGGTTATCGGGCGAGATGGACGAGTCTCTGGTAAAATGGTCAAAAACCTTGTTTCGAACACACTCCTGATGATGGGTATAAACGTGATCGACGTCGATTATTCCACCACCCCCACAGTCGAAATGTGTGTGCTTTCATTAAAAGCACATGGAGGGATTATCATAACCGCTAGTCATAATCCTGCGCACTGGAATGCATTGAAATTTTTAAACGAAAAAGGAGAATTTATCAGCCAGGAGGCGGGTGAAGAAATAAAAATGCAGGCGGAAACCGGAAGCCTGGATACCAATTATGCGTCTATTGAAAAACTGGGAAAACGAACTGTTTGCAAAGATGCCATTGAAAAACATGTGAATGCAATTCTAGCGCATCCGCTCATTCATGCAGAGACAATTGGTTCGGCAGGATTACATGCAGTGGTGGATTGTATCAACAGTACCGGTAATATTAGTATTCCACCGCTATTGGAAGCTCTTGGTGTAACCTATAAGCTGATTAATGATGGCAATTATGGTCACTTCATGCACAATCCGGAACCCTTACCAGAACATCTGACAGAATTATGTCAGACTGTCGTAAGCGAAAATGCACATATCGGAATCAGTGTAGATCCGGACGTGGATCGCCTTGCGTTGGTGAGTGAGAATGGAGTCTTCTTTGGCGAAGAGTATACATTAGTGTGTGTGGCGGATTATGTACTTCAACATCGGAAAGGGCCAGTAGTTACCAACCTGTCAAGCAGCAGAGCGTTAAAAGACCTTGCAGAAAGCCATGGATCTGAATGTCATTTTGCTCCCGTAGGAGAAGTACATGTAGTGAATGAAATGAAAATCAGGCATGCTGTTCTTGGAGGCGAAGGCAATGGTGGTATCATTGATCCCGAATTACATTATGGCCGTGATGCGCTGATGGGCATTGCTTATGTCCTGATGCATATGGCAACCAGTGGTAAGAGTCTTTCGCAATTAAAACAATCCTATCCTGAATATATGATGGTCAAGGATAAGATCACCTTCGACCCCGCCGAGTCTGCACAGGCTTTGGTTGATAAAGTTGCAGCACATTACAAAGATCAGTCACTGGATCAGCGTGACGGACTTAAGATTGATTTTCCGGATGGTTGGGTGCAGCTCCGTAAGTCGAACACGGAGCCGATTCTCAGGGTATATGCTGAAGCCCGGAGCCATGCTCGTGCCCGGCAATTGGTTGACGATCTTAAAGCCCTGATCGCCTGAAATTCCTGCCCCAAAACTAATAGTGGCACTACTAGTAGTGCCACTAGAGTATAACGCATTGATTGTGAGCGTCCCCAGATAGTTATCAACATATGTTTTTGAATGAATTTTTGGAGGTCAGAGAGAGTTATGTAACTTTGGCGGATCAACCTGACTTATGGCCCGAAGGGTATATCTAGACAACGCTGCAACGACTCCATTACGACCTGAAGTATTGGAGGCCATGATGCCCTACCTGACTTCCCATTTCGGGAATCCCTCCTCTATTCATCATGACGGACGACAAACGAGAGCTGCCATTGAAGCAGCGCGAAAAACGGTTGCAGGCTGGATTGGTGCCTCTACCGGGGAAATTTTCTTTACGTCCGGTGGGACGGAGTCAAATAATATGGCCGTTAAATGTGCCGTCTCCGATCTCGGGGTAAAACGAATCATCACGTCACCACTGGAGCATCATTGTGTTAAACATTCCGTAGAACACTTGCTCACTAAAAAAGCCGTTGAGGTAGCCATGGTGAGAATAGATGCCTACGGTATGCCGGATCTTGCACATCTGGAAGAATTACTTTCTACATCAGATACACCAACGCTTGTTACGCTGATGCATGCGAATAATGAGATCGGGACAATGATCAATCTCGAAAAAGTTTCAGATATCTGCAGACAATATGGTGCATGGTTACATTCCGATACGGTACAGACAGTCGGACATTTTCCTGTTAGTGTGCAAAAAACACCGATTGATTTTATATCCGGAGCTGCACATAAGTTTTATGGACCCAAAGGCATTGGCTTTATTTATATCAACAGCCGCTGTCATATTTATCCGTACATCGATGGTGGTTCGCAGGAAAGGAATATGCGGGCAGGTACTGAAAACCTGAGTGGGATTGTCGGACTGGCAAAAGCCATTAACCTGGCTTACACAGAACTCGAAGAAGATAAAGCTCATATCTCCGGCATCAAAGAATATATGAAGACTCAGTTGAAAGCTGTTTGCCCTGAGGTTTATTTTAATGGGCATACGGATGAATGTCTTTATACAGTTTTGAATGTTTCGTTTCCTGCAGGCCCACATGCCGAATTAATGGTGATGTCACTTGACATTGCGGGCATCAGTGCCAGTGGTGGTAGTGCCTGCAGTTCCGGTGCTGAATCACAATCTCATGTATTGGAAGCTATCGGACATCCATCTGACCGGAAAGCTGTACGTTTTTCATTCAGTCGAAATACCACAAGAGAAGATATTGATTTCGCCGTGGAGCAAATCGCAGGCATATTGGCTATAAATGCCCATGCTATCGTATAATGGCAAATAACCATATTCCACCATCTGTCCATTCTCCTGAATATTTTACAAAACTCATTGCCGCTGCCAATAGCCGTATTGAAAAATATCTTGAAAAAACACGGCTGATACAGGATCAGAAAACAGATCTCTGGTTGAAATGCGAAAATGAACAATACACAGGTTCCTTTAAGTGGCGTGGTGCTTTATCCAAACTGAGTACAATATCTGCAGATCAGGAAATAGTTACGGCATCCACAGGTAATCATGGGTTAGGTGTAGCAAATGCAGCAAGGCTATTTGATCTGAAGGCAAGGATTTATGTGCCCTCAACGGCAGTACGGGAAAAGATTGACAAAATTAAGCTTACCGGTGCTGAAGTGATCCAGGTCCATGGCGATTCCCTGGCCGCAGAGCTGGCGGGTAAACAATATGCATCAGAAAATAATCTGGTATGGGTAAGTCCATACAATGATGAATTAGTCATTGCCGGACAGGGCACGATTGGGTATGAATTGCATCTGGCGTTACCCAAAATTGATCGTGTATATATTACTGTGGGCGGCGGTGGTTTGATATCCGGTATAGCATCATTGCTCAGGTATCATCATCCGGGAATTGAGATTGTAGGTTGTCAACCGGTGAACTCACCTGAAATGTATCTAAGTGTTCAGGCTGGTGAAGTTGTGATGGCGCCTGAAGCCCTGGATACATTGTCTGATGGGTCAGCAGGACCGCTTGAGAAAGATAGCATTACCTATCCTGTTTGTGTTGCTATGATCGATCGGTTTATGCTCATTTCAGAAGGAGAGATCAGGAATGCGATTCGCTATGCTTACCGTGAACATCAGATGAAAGTGGAAGGAGCTGCGGGAGTAGCCATGGCTGCCGCGATGAAGGATGATCAACGTACAAAAGAAGAAGTATCGGTCGTGGTGTTGTGTGGAGGAAATATAGATACTTCCGTTTGGAAGGAGATCTTGAGACAGTAAAGAGTAGCAGGGTTCAAAAGCGAACTAGAATTTTTGATTTTTGATTTTTACAAATGTGGTTGTTTATACGGGTCCTCAAAAAGTAATCTGCGCTAATTCATTTTTAAAGATTTCTGCATCATCTGCCATGACACATCAAAGGGCATCAAATTATTCTCCCTTCAGGGAATTCGGGGATTGAAGTAATATTTTGCTAAGATCTAGAGGTTGATACACTGTTGTAGTATCTGGGTGGAAATAAAATCTATTTAACTCACGCACATTCATTTTTGTAAAACTGGAAAGGAATGTGTCTTTTGCAGTTGTGATCAATTCTGCATCGGTCAGAGCTTTAATGGTTACGGGTGGATCGTATCCTTTCATGGTAGAAAGCGTGAGGCTTTCTACCGGCAATCCCCAGGTCATCAGGAAGGTACGATTCAATTGCTCATCTATCCTGACAAATGCTTTATGAATTCCTTGTTCCTTCGCATGATCGACTGCTGCTTCGAGCATCTCAACCCGTTTATGAAAAAATATACCTGAGTGAGTGATGTAGCTGAGGCGGATTGCAAAAATGAAGATTAATACAATGGATACTGTTTTAGTTGAAAGTTGAGGAATGACATGGAATACAAATGGCGTGGCGGCAATAATGCTCAGGGCCATCCATTGACTTTCCATATAGAATAGCAGTTCTCTTCCAAAAGCATCAGGGAAGGTGATGGACACCAGGACAAAATAGCCCATCATGGAGATCAAGGTAAAACCCACAAGAAGTGGCTTTTTTTCTTGAATCAAAACGAATATTCCAAGCAATACAATCGGAATGATCAACCAATAATTTGTCAGTATGTTCCAACCCATTGTAGCAGCATGCCCACTGGAAAACGATTGCAGGACCGAATTGAAATTTAAGGTTGTGACACCTTTTAATTTTTCCCCATCATACCACCCTTCTATACCCAGTTGATATTTTATAAAAAATAAAACAGCCAGCACCACTGAAAACCCGATGGTGATGGGCCGGGATGTATGCCAGCGCTTTTTTTCCAGGATGAAGTAGATCCATAAAAAAGCAAAAGGAAGGAATATGATAAAATGACTGAAGATGGCCAGGAAGGCTGTTACCAGTGCTGCAGGATAGAACCAGATAGCAGGGGTATCTTTCTTAATTCCCAATATAATTCCAAAGAATAAAAACATCCATGCGATACCCTGATGCACTTCGTTATTGGGCCAGAAATACACATCACTGACAAAAAGTGTAAAATAAAATGCCATGAGGAGGGCCAGGCCAAGCTGTTTGAATCGATAGATCAACAACAATATGATCGTGGAGAAAAACAGATAGAAACTGGCAGAATACAGGATAAGAAGCGTGGTAAGTGGCAAATGTAACATGCCACCAATCCATGGAAATAGTTGTGTTATAAATGCACCATACCTGTGTTCTGTGATTACAAGTTCACTGGTATTCAGGATCGTGAAGGTGACAAAACACGGATCTACGAAGAGCATCCGCTCACGGTAAAATAGAATGGAAGCGACCAGCAAAATAAAGAACAGTAAAACTGTAATTACAATAGTACCATGAAATTTAGTTTTATCCATTCATTCAAATTCTTGCCCAATCAAATGCAAAATAAAGAAGACATCATGAATTCATATCACTACATGTCTTTGAATAACTATATGGAGAGACGGGATGCCAGGTGCGGTTTTAATTTCATATTCATACTGACAGCTTCTTCTCGTGCCTTGTCAGCAAAATCCGATCCGTGGCTTGCATAGATGATACTCCGCGATGCATTGATCAATAATCCACCTCGCTGATTGAGCCCGGCTGCACATATGGCATCCAGATCCCCACCCTGTGCTCCGATGCCCGGGACCAGAAAGAAATGATCCGGATATTGGTCACGGATCTGCTTCATGTCATCAGGATGCGTAGCACCAATTACATACATCGTATTGTCAGGGCTACCCCATGAAGATGAAGTTTCCATCACGTGCTGGAACACTTTTTTTCCATCATTCATCTCCAGTTGCTGGAAATCATTGCTGCCAGCATTCGAAGTCAGCGCAAGGATGATGACCCACTTTCCGTCACGATAAAATGGCTCTACACTATCACGTCCCATATATGGACTCACAGTAATCGCATCACAACCGAGATGATCATAGATAGCGCGCGCATACATTTCAGAAGTATTTCCGATATCCCCTCTTTTGGCATCGGCGATAATGAGATGACTGGAAGGAATTAATTGGATCGTTTTCTCCAGGATGTCCCATCCTTTGACACCCAACGATTCATAAAAGGCAAAATTGATCTTATAGGCAACAGACAGATCGCTGGTAGCCTCAATGATCGCTTTATTAAATGCAAGCACATCCCCATTCAGCATGGCGGGAATCTTCATTAGATCCGTATCGAGACCTATGGTTAATACAGTTTGTTGTTGTTGAATCCACCGGGATAAGTAAATACTGTCCTTACGAAGCTCAGGCATGGGCACTATTGACAGCTTCCACAGACCTGATTTGGGGAAGACGTGAACGTACAGCCTGTTCAACTCCGGCTTTCATGGTCATGGCTGACATGGAGCAGGATTCACATGCACCCATCCATCGAATACGTACAGTCATTTCATCTGTAAGTTCGACCACGGCGACATCACCACCATCAACCGCGAGATGCGGACGTATATCGTCCAGCGCGATTTCAATCTGATCTAGTAAATGAGCTTTTTCCTGGTCTGACATGACAGGTCAAAGGTAACTTTGTTTTTGGTTAATTATTTGGTGGGAACGGATCGCAGATTTATATGCGGATTTAGTATGAACCTTTCAAATTCCTGTCTTTATTTCTACCATTCGGGTTGGCCTGCTCTGCTGGTTACGTTCCAGCGTCTGCTGGTGAACATTTCTTGCCAACTCCATAAAGCGTTCTTTCAATGGACCTTCCTGCATCACTGCGGGTATTCCGTTGTCACCTGCTTCCCTTACGGACTGGACCAATGGAATTTGCCCTAATAATTTTGTTTCGCCAATTGCCGCGAGTTTTTCTCCCCCGCCTGATCCAAAGAGGAAATATTTATGATCAGGTAATTCTTCCGGAGTAAACCAGGCCATATTCTCAATCACACCCAGGATCGGGACATTGACCGAGTCCAGAAGGAACATATTCATTGCCTTCACTGCATCTACGACAGCCAGCTCTTGGGGAGTGGTAATCAGGATAGCGCCAGTAAGAGGGACCGTTTGAACCAAAGTCAACTGAATATCACCCGTTCCGGGAGGCAGATCGATGATAAGATAGTCTAACGGAGGCCAGATCGTATCCCGAATAAACTGCTTAATAATGCCGGCAAGTCGCGGTCCACGCAATACAACCGCCTGTTCGGGTTCGACCACGAAGCCAATACTCATCACGGGCATATCGAAAGCTTCCAGAGGTATGATCTTATGACTTCCATGGACTACCTGAACTTTTGGTCGCTCACCCTGCAGCCCCAACATGGTGGGAGCGGATGGACCGTAAAGATCCGCATCGATCAAACCCGTCTTAAATCCTAACTGCTGCAATCCAAGGGCAAGATTAACTGCCATGGTGCTTTTGCCAACACCTCCCTTGCCGGAAGCGATAGCAAGAATATTTTTCACATGAGGTAATGGGTTCGTTGGGCCGGCTGGCTGATCACTGCGTTGCATGTGTATATGTACATCCGCATCCGGATAGATCGCCAGGATGGCTTCCATGCAAGCGAAATTCAGGCTTGACTTCTGTGCTTCGGGAAGATCAGCTGTTGAAAGCTGAAACTGAATATTGTTTTCCTTAATCCGGAGATCCGTAACCATCCGTCGACTAATGATATCCTGTCCTGTTGCGGGATCGATTACTGACTCCAGCGCGGCAACCACTTTATTATTATCAATCACATCATTTCAGTTTCGGACCATCAGTTAAGACCTAACTGATCGTACGCATTCATCACTTCTTTTACTGCGACAGAAGAATTCTGGAGGAGTTTCATTTCTTCTGCATTCAAATCGAGTTCGATAACAGATTCGATTCCATTCTTGCCAAGTTTTACGGGCATTCCGAGATATACATCATGGAGTCCATGCTGACCTTCCATTTTAATACAGCACGGCAGGATGCGTTTTTCATCCCGGATGATGGAAGAAACCATCTGTGCAGCTGCTGCGCCAGGAGCATACCATGCCGATGTGCCCATTAACTGTACGAGTTCTCCTCCGCCTTTTTTTGTTCTGTCTACTATGGCATCAAGCTTTGCACTGTCAATTAGTTCGGTAACAGGAATTCCGGAAACCGTTGTATAACGGGGCAGCGGAACCATAGTATCACCATGACCGCCCAGGAGCATAGCCTGGATATCACGGGGAGAGACATCAAGTGCTTCAGCCAGGAACGCTCTGTAGCGTGCAGTGTCAAGGACGCCAGCCATTCCAAATACTCTTGTGGACGGCAGACCGGAAACGACATGAGCTGCATATGTCATGACGTCAAGTGGGTTACTTACCACGATCAGGATTGCGTTTGGGCTGTATTGAAGGATAGAACGGGTGACGGACGAAACGATCCTGGCATTGGTTGTGATAAGGTCATCCCGGCTCATACCGGGCTTGCGGGGCACTCCTGCTGTGATGACCGCTATGTCTGAGTTGGCCGTATCAGCATAATCCCCCGTGCCTCTAAGTCTGGTGGAGTAATCATCAACAGGAGCCTGCTGCCAGGTATCCAGGGCTTTTCCTTTCGCCATATCTGCCATCAAATCCAACAGAACTATCTCATTTACAATGTTTTGATGCGCTAACACGTTAGCCACTGTGGCACCGACATTTCCGGCACCTACAACCGTAACTTTTGACATAAGGTGAATTAATTTTGAAGAATTACTGTATATGTCGGCAAAACTAATAAGAAATCAGAACCATCCGATAACCGACCTAAAATCCTTGAGTATCTTCGCGCAACAAAAGCAATTATTCTAATATGTCAAGACTGGTATTATCTGTAATCTGCCTCTTTTTTACAACCCTCATTTCTGCCCAATATTGTGGAACGCCACAAGAGACACTGCTCGAACGAGTAGATTTTAACACAAGATTTCCTGCAAGTCAGCGAAATGCGGTTAAGTACGTACCGGTGACATTTCACCTGGTTGCAGCTACCAACGGAAGCGGACGCATCCAGGAGGAAGATGTATTCAAACAACTGGCTAATCTAAATGTCCAGTTTGCTGACCAGGAAGTGATCTTCTACATTGACACTTTAAAGTACCTGAATAATGATGCTGTCTTCAATACGCCCCATTCCGTGGCAGCTAAGATCCAAATGCGATTAGCGGAAGACAAAAATTCTGTTAATGTGTTTATAACGAATACAGCTAACGATGGTGGCGGCAGTCCGGGCACCGTCCTTGCGTATTACGATCCACAGGAAGACTGGATTGTTTCCAAAAAAGGTCAGATCAACGGTACCACATCTACCCTTGGTCATGAATTAGGACATTTTTTCAGCCTTCCGCATCCGCACGCAGGATGGGATTGTGTTCCTTATACCACCGCAGAATATACCAATCCGGTCAATGTTGATTTTACGAAACCGTGTGAAACTGGTGGTGGCTCCCTGTTGATTGAATTGCAGAACGGATCAAACTGTGCCACTGCGGGCGATCGAATCTGTGACACACCTCCTGATTATAACCTTGGATTGTTACACCAGAATAACTGTAATGAGAATACTTCTATCCGGGATAAAAACAATGATGTGATCCATCCGATCGTCAACAATTTCATGGGGTACTATAATGGCTGTTCTTCTTACACATTTACACAGACCCAGAAGAATCTGATGAATACTGACTTCTATACGATTCAGCGTGCGTATATCCGCACTGGAAAAATACCTAATACGACTCCGGTTACAGAAGCGGTGGACTATATCTATCCGATTAATGGTGAAGAAACATCAGGATCGACGGACATCGTGCTGGATTGGGAGGATGTGCCGGGTGCAAACAGGTACATGGTCCTTATTGATCGATTTGCTTCATTTACATTCGCTCCACAAAAGTATTTCGTCTATTCTTCACAATTGATAATTGATGCATTGCCGCTTGGTGTGACTTATCACTGGAAGGTTTGGCCTTACAATGAATCACAAACAGGTGCGATGTACAGCCAGACACAAAACTTCAAAGTTGGTGAAGGCACTGGTGTAAATGATATTTCAGATATCAATGATTATTTCATCAGTCCGAATCCATCTGCGAAAGGACAAGGCGCCATATTGACGCTTAGCAGTAGTAACGCGTTTGACGCTCAATTGAATCTTACGGATGCATCCGGCCATGTACTGGTACGTCAGCAGTTGACAATCCCATCTGGTTCGTCACAACAAATCATTCGTACGCAAGAGCTTGCAGCAGGTATCTACTTTGTAGTGTTGCATTCTGACTCAGGTACGCTGGTGGAGCGGTTGTTAATTATGGAATAAGGGATCAC
The DNA here is from genome assembly GCA_038203125.1 of Chitinophagales bacterium. Classification (GTDB taxonomy): domain Bacteria; phylum Bacteroidota; class Bacteroidia; order Chitinophagales; family Saprospiraceae; genus Opimibacter. The sequence goes on along the minus strand of JBBREG010000001.1, from coordinate 18,100 downwards.
AGGATCACGGGAATACAGTAGTATAGCTTTCTAAAAAAAATAAGGATGTGAGGAATTCGAAAGAGTTTCTCACATTTTTTTTTGGGAAAGTCGGTAGAGCTCTTTTATCTGTATTCGACTGTGGGTTCCGCTTCATCGCCGGTCTGAATGATGACGCTGGCGGGATCTGCAGATCTTTTTACTTCGCCAAGCTGGTAGGCTTTAATGCCGAATGCTGATGCAAGATCGAGGATAGTGGATGCAGATTTTCTATCTACAAAAATCATCATGCGGATTCCCATGTTGAAGACCTTGTACATCTCCGCTAAGGATGTTTTGGATGCATTGCGGATTAATTGAAAAACCGGCGGAGTAGGCGGAATCGAGTCAATATGCACTGAAATATTCGGAGAAATAAATTTCAGCACCTTACTGTAAGCTCCCCCTGTGCAATGAATAATACCCTGAATGTTACTTCGATACTCACGTATGAGCGGCATTAGGATGGGCATGAAGGTCCGTGTAGGAGATAATAACAACTTGCCAATGGCAACCTGACTTCCATTGATATCCACAGTATCGGTCAGCTTCCAGGGCCCGTTATAAACTACATCCCGGTTCGTTTCCGGGCTGAAGCTTTCGGGATATTTATCAGCGTAAGAACTATGTAGCATGTCGTGTCGTGCTGAGGTAAGACCATTACTTCCAATCCCGCTATTGTATTCATCCTCGTAGTGCGCCTGTCCGTCAGAAGCCAGCCCAATGACGATGGATCCGGGTTTGATCTGATTGACGATAATGTCTTTCCGATGCATGCGACCAAAAGCTGTCACACCCACATCGATAGTGCGTACAATATCACCTACATCTGCCGTTTCCCCGCCTGCATGTTTGATGGATATGCCTCGTTCTTCCAGGTTTTGGATGAACGCCATTGTACCTTCTACAATAGCCTCAATGATTTCACCCGGTATGAGATGTTTATTGCGCCCGATCGTGGAGGATATGATAATATCATCGATCATACCGGTGCAGGCCATGTCGTCCAGGTTCATCACCAGAGCATCCTGTGCTATGCCGCGCCAGACCGAGATATCTCCTGTCTCTTTCCAATACAGATATGCAAGGCTTGATTTGGTGCCAGCTGTATCAGCATGCATGATATTGCAGTAATCGGGATTGCTGCCAACTACGTCAGGTAAAACTTTACAAAACGCATTTGGGTACAGGCCTTTATCCAGGTTTCGGATAGCCTTGTGCACTTCGGTTTTGGAAGCTGACGCACCTCGTTGATCATATTTTTCTGACTCCGGTACCATGGGGGTGACAAAGATGCATTTTTTTCATACAATCCGTGGTACATGTTTTTTTTGGTATACAATTTGCACCTGCCACGTAATCGCCTCTGCGATCTGTTAAAACCAACCTGAGGCCTTCTTCCGCAAGGGAGAAGGCTATTTTCTTGGCTCCAGGAGAATGGGTCTTAGTGCCTCATAATTATTTTCCATAACGATCCGCTGAATGGGCTGACTGACGAATTCCTTTTTCCAGTCTGACGGAAACGCTCCAATCGCTTTTATGATCACATCTTCAAATTTTTGAGGATGTGCTGTCGAAAGAATAATTCCTTTGCCTCCATGATCCGATAAAACTTTCCATGACGTTGCTGTATGCGGATCCAGTACGTAACCATGATCATGATAACACTGTGCGATGTTTTTCAAAATTGCATCATCGCCTACTGATGCAGCTTCGAATAAAATTTCATCGGGAGAAATTTTATCGAGCACCCATTGAAACCGTACAAAATTGCTTGGATCACTTACATCCATCGCGTTAGCAACAGTTGAAATCGTTGGTCGCGGAAAATAGTGACCATCACGGAAAAATCTTGGAATGGTATCATTTGCATTATGCGACGCGAAATATTTCTCAAAATGAAAACCTACATGATGGGCTAAAAGTCCGGCTGCAATATTTCCATAATTGCCACTCGGCACACTAATGATCCGAGGTAAATTCTTCTTTACTGCCTCCCGGAAAGCAATCGCGTAAAAGATCATCTGCGGCATCCATCGAGCTATATTAATCGAATTGGCACTAGTCAGACGAATCTCATTTCTCAACGCATCATCACGAAAGGCACTCTTACCTAATTGCTGGCAATCATCGAATGTCCCTTTTACTGCAATGGCTTCAATATTATGACCCAGACCTGCTATCTGTTGTTCCTGCAGGGATGAAATCTTACCCAGTGGATATAAAATAATCACCCGGGTGCCTGCTTGTTTATAAAATCCATTAGCTACTGCACCACCTGTATCCCCGGAAGTGGCTACCAATATGGTTGTCTCCTGAGGGTCAGTTGACCAGGCAGATAAACAACCTGACAGAAATCGCGCACCCACATCCTTGAATGCCCAGGTAGGCCCATGAAATAATTCGAGTGCATAGATATCAGATGATCCGATTTGTACAAGAGGTATTTCAAATGAAAGGGTGTCAGAGATGATGTTTCGTAACTCAACATCAGACAAATCTTCATTGACGAATGGATGAAGAAAATGAAAAAGAAATTCTTCCTTACTGAATAAGAGAATATCTTCTTTCGAAAAATGAAAAGATGGAATTTCTTCAGGAACAAACAATCCGCCATCGGGTGCGAGATTATTCAGTACTGCGTCTTTAAAACCAAACCGTTGCGGATCGCCTGAGATGCTGATGTATTTCATCACTTACACATTTGAGATTGAGATCACATCTGCGAGCACACCGGAGGCCGTCACTTCCGGACCTGCGCCCGCTCCTGCAATGACCATGGGTCGATTAGCATATCTGTCAGTCCAGAACAAAATGATATTGTCAGTTCCCTTTAGATGATAGGCCGGATGTGTTTCATCAATTTCTTCAAGTCCGGTAGTGATCGCACCATCTTCCAGGGATGCCATATATCGCCAGCGCTTATTGACCAGCGCCAGTTTTTCACGATCAGTTTCGAATGTCTCATCGAGGGCCTTGAGATTTTGATATAGACCTTCCCACTCATCATTATCCAGCGTACCCGCAGGAAGAAATGGCTGATTACTAATGTCCTCCATCTCCAGTTTATAACCTGCTTCCCGGGCAAGAATCAATATTTTCCGCATGACATCTTTACCACTCAAATCAAGAGCCGGATTCGGTTCTGTGTACCCTTTTTCCCGTGCTTCTGAAACTGCTGTTGAAAACAACACATGGTCACTCCCTACCCTGTCGAAAATATAATTGAGACTTCCAGAAAGCACTGCTTTGATTTTATGTACACGATCTCCGGTAAGCACCAGGTCACGAATTGTCTTGATGACTGGCAGTCCTGCTCCAACGTTAGTTTCATTGAGAAAACGCACATTATGCTGGCTTGCTAACGCTTTAAGTCGTGCATACTCTTTGTATGAGGAAGATGCTGCAATTTTATTAGCTGTCACTACATGAACATTGGAAGCTAAAGCATCATGATACAGGTTACTGACATCGGATGATGCCGTAATATCGACAAGGATACTATTCCGGAGATTAAATTCTTTGACTTTCGTCAGGAACTCATCCAGTGCCATGGATTCACCATGCAATTTCAATGATCCATTCCATGTTGACAGATCTATGCCCAAAGGGTCGAGGTACATCAATTTACTGGTCCCAATACCACAAACTTTCAGGTCGAGTCCTACCCCTTCGCGATAAGTCTTTTGCGCTTCATGGATAAGATTCAAAAGTGTGGCGCCTACATTCCCTGCTCCCAACACATAAAGGTGTACAGTCTTGTATTTTGAAAGAAAAAATCCTTCATGTAAAACGTTGAGGGCTTTTGTTGCATTATGTTGACCGATCACGAAGGATACATTTCGTTCGGTTGATCCCTGGGCAATTGCTCGAACGTTAATACCGTTTTCTCCCAGCAAACTAAATAGTTTGCCGGCAAGGCCTGCACGTTCCCGCATACCATCACCCACCACCGCAACTAATGCCAGGTCGTATTCCACATGCACCGGATCAATTTTGCCGAGGCTCATTTCTAACTCATAGGACTCTTCGATAATTCTTTTGGCAGCAGCAGCATCATGTCGTGCTATGGCACAACTGATATTATGTTCGGAAGAAGATTGTGTGATGAAAAATATATTGATGCCTTGCTGGCCAAGAGCCTGGAAAAAGCGATGGGATATACCCGGAGTCCCAATCATACCTGATCCTGAAATCGTAACTAATGCGATATCCTGGATACAGGTGAGGCCTTTGACAAAATGTGAATCTGCATCCGGATTTTTAGAAATCGTTGTACCTGAATGATCAGGCTCAAAAGAATTTTTAATACGAATCGGAATTCCTTTAGCTAAGGCTGGCTGGATGGTTGGAGGGTAGATGACTTTAGCTCCAAAGTAGCTGAGCTCCATGGCCTCCTCATAACTCATCGTCGGGATCGTGACCGTATCACGAACCAATCTTGGATCTGCTGACATCATACCATTGACATCGGTCCATATTTCTAATACATCGGCATCCAGGGCACCGGCAAATATCGCAGCAGTATAATCTGATCCGCCACGCCCTAACGTTGTGCTTTCCCCACTTGCCGACCTCGCCACATATCCGGGAGCAATGTAAATCTGATGTTGATCACTAACTTTCTCCCTGATCCGGGTAACCGTTTCTGTGAAATCCACTCTTGCAGATAGGTAATGATCATCCGTTACGATCACATCGCGACCGTCGATCAGTTGGGCTTCCAGACCTGAAGATGACAAGGCAGCGCGAACGATGAGAGAGGAAAGAACTTCACCAAAGCTCATAATGTAAGCTTTTGTTTTGGAGGTCAGGTCCCCCACCAGACTCAGTCCCCTGCAGATCACACCCAGTCTATGGATTGGATCCCGGATCTGCTCGATCAATGCTGCAGAGACCGATGCTGAAAGAGACAAAGCCCCGATACACTCTTCGTGTTTCCGAATGATCATATCCAGGGAGTTGCGGTATCCTTCGTTTTTGTCAGAAGCTTTCAGGCATGCTTCTTCGAGGAGATTTGTAACACCTGACATGGCTGACACCACAATTACCACCTGCTGGCCGGCCGCGCGGGAGCGAACAATTTCAATCAATTGGTTAATCCGTTCAGCATTTCCAACGGAGGTACCACCAAATTTCATCACTATCATAGCCGATCAACTTGTCTTACGTCTGCAAAAGTAGGCCATCGATGAGATTTGGGAGCCTATCTATTTTCGCATGCTCTGTAAATGTCTCCTTACTTTTGACTCCTCCTGTGAAATCACGAACTCAAACCACTGCCTTGCGCGCATTATTATTCCTGGGCATCCTGGCATGCCTGCAATGTCAATCCCCCCCTATGAATCACGAGCATACCAATCAACTGATCCATGAAACCAGCCCCTACCTGTTACAACATGCACACAACCCCGTAGACTGGTATGCCTGGAATGATGAGGCTTTACAAAAGGCGAAAGATGAAAACAAGCTCCTGTTGATCAGCATCGGGTATTCGTCCTGCCACTGGTGTCATGTGATGGAGCATGAATCCTTTGAAGACAGTGCTGTGGCAACACTCATGAACAAGTATTTTATCAATATCAAGGTAGACCGTGAGGAGCGTCCTGATATCGATGATGTGTATATGACTGCCTGTCAACTTGTAGCCGGTGGTGGATGTGGATGGCCATTGAATTCCTTTGCCTTACCAGATGGTCGGCCGGTTTGGGCAGGAACCTATTTTCCGAAAGGTAAATGGATGGAGGTGTTGGAATATTTCCATAAAACTTTTACAGAGGAGCCGGAAAAGCTTCAGGAATATGCGTCACAACTGATACGGGGTGTCAAGGACCATGGATTGACAGATATTATTGCGGGTGATCAGCCCTGGACTGACCAGATAGCGGCTGACATCACCAAAGTATTTCTGCAGCGTATGGATCCCACGATGGGTGGTCGTCGCGGTGCTCCAAAATTTCCAATGCCGAATAACTGGCAGTACCTGATGCACTATGCAGCGCGCTATACCGATGAGGCAGCAAAAGCTCAGGTGATGACCACGCTTGACAAAATGATGGAGGGTGGGATTTATGATCAATTGGAAGGCGGTTTCGCCCGATATTCAACGGATTCTATGTGGCTGGTACCTCACTTTGAAAAGATGTTGTATGATAATGGCCAGTTAGTTTCCCTATATGCACAGGCTTATGGCTGGTCAGGTAAAAAAGAATATCTCGATGTCGTAACACAAACACTGAACTATGTGGATACGTATTGGAATGATGCATCTGGCGGTTTTTATAGTTCGTACGATGCAGACACTGAAGGTGAAGAGGGGAAATATTATGTATGGACAGCTTCAGAATTGATCAGCATCATTGCTGATGAATCCGATCACAAATTATTTTTCGCGTACTACGACATCACACCCGGTGGGAACTGGGAACATGGAAAAAATATCCTGAACATACATCGTTCCGCTAAAGAACTTTCCATCCAAAATAATATCAGCGAAGAAGAATTTCATCAGCGAATACAGCGGGTTCATGAAAAATTGATTGCTGTACGAAAAAAGCGTGTTTCACCAGGTCTTGATGATAAAATCCTTGCGTCGTGGAATGGATTGATGCTACAGGGATATGTGGAAGCATATAAGGTAAGTGGTGATAAAAGTTATCTGGATCGTGCTGTCACCAATGGTGAGTTTATATTAAAAAATCTTGTCAAGGAAAACAACCGGCTGGATCGGAATTACAAAAATGGAAAGTCCACGATTAATGGTTTCCTGGATGATTATGCAAATGTCATACAGGCGTTTCTTGCATTATACCAGGTAACTTTTGACGAACGCTGGCTCGATCATGCGGATGGTCTTATGCAGCATGTATTAGCTCATTTTGACGGTGATTCGTCACTGATGTTTTACTTCACGTCTGACATAGATCCTCCATTAGTGGCACGGAAACTGGAGATCAGTGATAATGTGATACCGTCTGCCAATAGTACCATGGCTCGAAATCTCCTTGTCCTTGGGGAAATTTTATACAACCCGACGTATACCCAACGTGCGCATGATATGCTTCAAAAAATATGGCCTTTGGTGTTGAGGGATGGACAACCTTCCTTTTATAGCAATTGGTGCCAGCTTATGCTTTCTGTGGTAAAACCTCCGTATGAAGTGGCGATCGTTGGTGATCAATACCAGGTTCCTCTTTCAGAAATGCAAAAGCTATACCTTCCGGATGTCATCTACCTGGGAGGCCAGACAGAAGGAAAATTACCATTACTTGAAAGTAAACTTAGTGAAGGTCAGACGCTTATCTACATATGCCAGAACAAAGTTTGCAAGTTTCCAACAGACGATGTAAAGAAAGCCCTCAGCCTAATGGAGAAGTAAGCTAACCCGCCTTTTTCCTTAGTTTCGCACCACGAAAATCGAAATATAAAGACATGAATCTGCATGAATACCAGGGCAAGGAGTTGCTCAACAAATACGGTGTCAAAACACAACGAGGTATCGTAGCGACTACTGTTGATGAAGCAGTTGAGGCCTATAAGAAGATCACAGCACTTTCCGGTAGCCCGGTGGCGGTAGTAAAGGCACAGATCCATGCAGGCGGACGTGGTAAAGGCGGAGGTGTCAAGGTGGTCAAAAATGTGGAAGAATTAAAGGAGAAAGCTGACGCCATCCTGGGTATGATGCTGATCACGCCACAAACTCCGGGTGGTCTTGAAGGACCCGGCAAACTTGTACGCCAGATCCTGATTGCAGAGGATGTCTATATCCCGCAATACGATCAGTGCCAGGAACTTTATATGTCCATTTTAACCGATCGTGCACGTCAGTGTAATGTCATCATCTATTCCACTGAAGGAGGTATGGATATTGAAGCGGTGGCTGAAGAAACACCAGAGAAAGTATTCAAGGAATATATTGATCCCGCATTGGGTCTCCAAGCATTTGAAGGAAGAAAAATTGCCTTCAATCTTGGTCTCAGCGGTGATACACTAAAATTAATGAATCAATTTGTCGCAAAATTGTACACAGCTTTTGTGGACAGTGATGCTACCCTATTGGAAATTAATCCTGTCCTGATCAATGGCCTCGGAGAAGTTGTTGCGGTCGATTGTAAAGCAGCGATGGATGAAAGCGCACTGTTCCGTCATAAGGATATTGAAGCATGGCACGATCCACATGAAGATGATCCTACAGAACTGGAAGCAAAAGCTTTTGGTCTCAACTATGTAAATCTCGATGGCAATGTCGGATGTATGGTCAATGGTGCCGGTCTGGCCATGGCCACCATGGATATCATCAAACTATCCGGAGGTTCTCCTGCAAACTTTCTGGATGTAGGCGGAACAGCAGATGCCAAACGTGTAGAAAATGCATTCCGTATCATCCTTAAAGACCCCAGCGTGAAAGCGATCCTGGTAAATATTTTTGGAGGCATCGTACGATGTGATCGGGTTGCACAAGGTATTGTGGACGCATACAATAATATCGGTGATATCCAGGTGCCGATCATCGTTCGTCTGCAAGGTACTAATGCAGACATAGCCAAAAGGATCATCGATGAAAGCGGACTCAAAGTGCGCTCCGCGATCTTATTACAGGAGGCAGCAGAATTAGTCAGTGAGGTGTTGGGTATTGAAGCTTAGGATGATCCATGGTTGAGCGTGCAGCATATTCTTTACTCGAACTCAACCAGTATATACGCAGAGTCATATCCCTGAATTTTGATCAGCCGGTATGGATCGAATGCGAGATCGGACAAGCTTCACTGTCGCGAGGTCACTGGTACCTTGATCTTATCCAAAAAGATGGTAATGCCATCACTGCCCAATGCCAGGCGGCGATGTGGGCGAATGTCTATTTTTTCCTGAAAAGAAAATCACCGGTTCCACCCGAAGACATCCTGAAACAAGGGATGTCTGTCAAGCTCAAAGTCAATATTGATTATCATGAGCGCTATGGCCTGAAACTGATCATTGAGGATATAGACAGCAGCTTTACATTCGGTGTACTGGAGATGCAGCGCCAGGCTATTCTGAAGCAAATCAAAGACCAGGATCTCATCCGAAAGAATGCGAAGGTCCCTGTTCCATCTGTTATTCAACGACTTGCTGTGATCAGTTCGGACCGGGCAGCCGGGTTTAAAGATTTTGCCAAACATATTGAAGACAACTACTATGGTTATCATATCGACATAGACCTGTATGAATCTGCGATGCAGGGCCAACAGGTGGAAAGTGAAATACTGGGTTGCCTGGATAAAATAGAGGAAAACAGGCATCACTATGATGCAGTAGCCATCATCCGCGGTGGTGGTGCCAGGACAGACCTAGCTGCATTTGATAACCTTTCCATCGCTGTGCGCATTGCGCAGTTTCCGTTACCCGTTATGATCGGAATTGGCCATGAGATTGATCAATCTATCCTGGATCTGGTAGCGTTCCGATCCTTAAAGACACCTACTGCTGTTGCAGATTTTGTTATTGAACACAATGCCGGGTTTGAAAACAAACTGGATGAACTCCTCAAATGGATAGAAGATGAAGCCTATGACCGGCTCCAGCTTGAAAAACAAAAACTAGCAGACCTCAGGCAAATGCTAAAACATGGCATCCAATCAAGGATCCTGTTGGAAGAAAATAAACTATCCCATATCCGCCATTCGCTCCTTCAGGGTTCAAAAAATCAGGTGGGGTTACATACCCGGAAGCTTGGGTTTATTGAGTCGCTGATGCAGGCGCTCGATCCGGATCTGATCTTAAAACGCGGATATACGATTACCGTGCAGAATGGAAAATCATTAACGAGTGCAGGCGATATCGTAAAAGGATCACTGATTGAAACCATCTTTCATGATGGTGTTACACAAAGTACTGTCCAATGAAAAAAAAGGAGAACGATTACGACAAAGCCATACTTCAATTAGAGCACGTAGTAGCACGTATACAGTCGGGCGAAATGGGTCTTGAGGAAATGCGGCATGAGGTGCGCGCAGCCATGGAGCTCATCGCTGTTTGCAAAGCAAAGTTGCGTAATATAGAAACTGATCTTGAGTCTTTGCTGGAAGAGGAATAGCCGGATCGATTGACGCCAAAAAAAAGGTGGAAGCCGACCCGGCGGCCTGCGCTTCCACCAACTTCACCAGTTGAAAACAATCTTTATTACAGCTTGGGAATCCTGAGCATTTGACCCGGATAGATCTTGTCAGGATCCTGCAGCATTGGTTTGTTAGCCTCAAATATACTATTATATTTCATTGGATCGCCATAGTGTTCCTTGGCAATTTTTGATAAAGAATCACCACTTTGAACTTCATAAAAGGTGGCTTCTTCTGCAGGCGTAATCACGCTCATGCGATCATCTACTGATGAAACGCCCATATTATTGCCCACAGTCAGAATGACCAATTCCTTGGCGACCTGAGTTTCAGCCTGGCCGAATACAGTAACTGTATCGCCTGTGTCGTTGATGTCAAGAGAGAGATTGGAGACAGGCAAATTAAGTGCATTCACTGCACGCATCATGGCAGCTACCTTAATTTTTTCTGTCTCAGCCATTGACGCTGTTTTTACAGTTTCTTCTTCAGTGTTATTGAAGATTTTCGCCCCTGCATTCTTTAAAAATGAAAAAAGTCCCATGATTGGTTTGTTTTTATGATGAAATGATTCGAACGAATATATACAGAGGATTAATCTGAACTTTCACTGTAACATACCATTTCCAAAATTGTTATAAAAAACATAATTTTTTTACACATTCGATAGGTTTTCAATTCTTAGGCAAAGGTATGAGCATCAATTTTTCGTATTTGCTTATTGTATATATTACCTTTATAGATCTATCAGGTACAAAGCCATTGAAAGACAAGCACGAATCGGTATCCATTGAAGCTGGGAAAGAGACCCCGCTCATGAAGCAATATTATAAGATCAAGAGCCAGCATCCGGAAGCTTTGTTGCTGTTCCGGGTAGGTGATTTTTATGAGACCTTTGGTGAAGATGCAGTCCGTACAGCGGAAGCTCTGGGGATCATCCTTACATCGCGAAACAATGGTGGTAATAATGTAGAGCTGGCCGGCTTTCCCTATCATGCCATGGATATGTACCTACCCAGGCTGGTCCAGGCAGGATATCGTGTCGCCATCTGTGAACAACTCGAAAAACCTTCCAAAGAAAAGAAAATCGTAGATCGTGGGGTAACTGATCTAATCACACCGGGCGTGGCAACGGATGATTCACTTCTGAACCGAAGAGCTAATAACTACCTGGCAGCGATTCATTTTATTTCTGGTGATCATTTTGGTGTTGCATTCCTTGATAACTCAACCGGAGAATTTGTCATCAGCGAAGGTTCGCAACGTGAGATCGAAAAATTATTTCAAAGTTTTACTCCATCCGAAGTCCTGTATTCAAAATCCAATAAAGATCGTTTTGAAAAATATTTTGGATCGACCTTCTATACCTATGGCCTCGATGAATGGGTTTACACAACAGATTACACGCAGGAGAAAATCCTTCGCCATTTTGAAATTGCAACCCTGAAAGGCTTTGGGATTGAACACATGCAACATGCACAGATAGCCGCTGGTGCCATTCTCCATTACCTGGCAACAACAAAACAAGATGGGCTGAAACACATCCGGACCATCAGCCGTATCCAGTCTGAGCACTTTATGTGGATGGATCGATTTACGATCCGTAACCTTGAGTTATTACAACCCACGCATGAGACCGGTACCAGCTTATTGGATATTCTGGATAAAACCACGTCACCCATGGGGGCCCGTCTGATGAGACGATGGATTGCGCTGCCCCTGATCCACCTGAAGGAGATCAGCGGCCGGCATGATATGGTAGCGTATGCATTGCAGCATAGCGATTGGGCTGCAGATATCAAGGACCAGGTTCGGCAGATTGGTGACCTGGAACGGATCATATCCAAGGTGTCATTATCCAGGATCAATCCGAGGGAAATGAACCAGTTGAAACGTGGACTCTCCGCACTGGCACCGATCAAAGAATGGATGCAGGATAGTCACCAGGAAGGATTGATGCGTCTATCGGATCAGATCAATATATGCGATCATCTGCGTCAAACTATTGAACTTGCAGTCCAGGAAGATGCACCTGCCGTACTCATTAAAGGAAATGTGATCCGGAAAGGATATCACGACGAACTGGATGAATATCGCGACATCATCCAGAACAGTAAAGAGATCCTGATCAACCTGCAACAGGAAGAGGCACGTAAAACCGGTATCACGAACCTGAAAGTAGGTTACAATAATGTGTTTGGTTACTTCCTGGAAGTCACCAATAAGTATAAAAACCAGGGGCTCATACCCGATCACTGGGTACGGAAGCAGACACTGTCCAATTGTGAGCGATATGTGACCGATGATCTGAAAAAGCTGGAGCAAAAGATTCTGAAAGCAGAAGAGAAAATCGGTGCGCTTGAAGAAACCCTTTATTCTGAATTGGTGCTTGCAGCACAGGATTATATTGCACCTATCCAGATCAATGCGAATGTGATCAGTCAACTGGATTGCATTTTATCATTTGCTACGGTCGCACAAGCGTATCAATATTGCCGGCCGGAGATGAATGATGGATTGTCTATCGAAATTACAGATGGCCGCCATCCTGTCATTGAACGTCATCTGCCTCCGGGGGAAACATATGTTGCGAATAATCTGTACCTCGATAGTGATGATCAGCAGATCTATATTATCACCGGACCAAACATGTCTGGCAAATCAGCTTTGTTGCGGCAGACTGCATTGATCTGCCTTATGGCTCAGATTGGAAGTTTTATTCCTGCTAAAGCAGGCACACTTGGCATTATTGATAAATTATTTACACGTGTTGGTGCCTCAGATAATATTTCTTCCGGCGAATCCACATTCATGGTAGAGATGAATGAGACAGCGAGTATCCTGAATAATATTTCTGCGCGTAGCCTGATCCTGATGGATGAGATTGGAAGGGGTACAAGCACCTTTGATGGGATTAGTCTTGCGTGGAGTATTGCAGAATATCTGCATCATCATCCGCAGTTTAAACCCAAGACATTATTCGCTACACACTACCATGAGCTGAATGAACTGGCGGACCGGTATGATCGCATTCATAATTTTCACATCGCCACACAGGAGACAGGCAATAAAGTAATCTTCCTTCGAAAGCTCATGCCGGGTGGCAGCGAGCACAGCTTTGGTATCCATGTTGCCCGGATGGCAGGCATGCCGCGTACATTATTAGAACGCGCTACAGAAATTCTGCATGAACTGGAGTCAAAAAACCTCAGTCTCGATGCATCTTCCGTGCGGGAAAAGATCAGGGAATTAAAAGAGCAGACTACAGTACAACTCAGCATTTTTGATCAGACAGATATCAATGCCAGAAAATTGATGGATGAAATTTCGAAAATGAATATCAACGAGATGACACCGATTGAGTGTATGATGGCGTTGGTGAGATTGAAGAAGCAATTTGATTAAACTAAGAATATAAACTAATTTTCTTCTACATCTTCACCGAATTAATGTAATATTTCCATATATAGTTGACGAAACACCTTCTTGGGATGTGTAGTGAATGAAGTATGCATAAACACCTTCCGGAGATATATTTCCATGGAAAGTGCCATCCCACGTGTCCATGATGCTGTCAGATCCATACACCAAGCTTCCCCATCGATCAAAGATCATTAAACTATAATCAGAAACATCACATGCGAATTGTATGGTAAATAGATCGTTGACATTATCCCTATTCGGTGAAAAGGCATTTGGATTATACACCGGACAAGAACAATTTGCTCCAAGAACAATTACCGAGTCTATGATTATCCCACATTCCAAAGTTACGGTGACTCCATATATGCCCGGTTTTGAAACTTCTATTCGTGGTGAATTACTATTATCATTCCATTCATACGATGCATTTTGAGCAACGACTTCCAGTACGAGTGTTTGCCCAGAACAAATGGCAGTATCATTACTCAACCCGATGGTATTTTCCTCGGCTATGTCTGGAGGATTAATTAAATGGGTAATGATATTTTCCATTAATTGAGTACTGGTCCGCTCCTGGATCCAATCTTGGTCAGTTGTGGTAATCATACTACCAAATAATGGATCATGCGAGATAAATTGAAATCCATGATATGCAGCACCATATTCAAGAAAATACATCATATGACAATCACCTGTTCCGGACACCGAATACCAATAATAATCTAGTGGAGGAATTACATTTGGCGTGGTAGCAAATGATCCAATAACTTTCATTCCGACTAAATCGCCGCTATAGTTTTCTTCCCAATCAAAAATTCCTCCAAGACTATCAACAATACTTGCGAATGCCTGGTTGGTCACAAATTCCGGCAAATATTCAGTTTGCAAATACACAGGCTTACCTTTCCTGATACACCATAGGATGGTTTTAATATCTGATGGAAATAATGCTACTGTTGCATTCGAAATGATTAATACATCTGTCGTGCTGAAAAAGGACGTATCCAGCAAAGTAGTGTAGGGTAAAATCATCGCAGTATGACCCATACCCAGGGCCACATCATACCAAACCGAGTCCATCACCATTCCTGTGGAAGCTTGTTGGCTTTCTATTATAGAAATATTCAGACTGTATGCATTTTGAAAACATACTTCCAGCACAATCAGAATTATCAGATGCTTCAATGGGATTACTCTCTTCACATAAATTCAATAAAACTGAATATCTACTGGGTCTTGATAATGCGTTGTGATGAATGACCTTTGGTGTTTTCAAAGTATAATTCATAAACTCCCACACCTAAATCATGGAGGATTGACCATTCGTCAGCGGCTTATATAGTTCCGGGGAAACATGTACATCATAGATCTGACTGCCTGCTGTGAGGCTGAATGACAGGTATATGCTAACGACAACAATTCTAAAAAGTGTCTTCAAATTCAAAGAGGTTTTAATAACAATTATGTTTTATCAGGGTACATCACCACGCTGATCACCTCTTTGTCATTAAAATATTTATTAGCTGCGGCTAGCAATACTTCTTTATTGAGACCTGCAATCCTGCGCTCTAATGTCTGAAGTTCAACTAACGGTGTAAGGGGTACCTGATCTTGCCAGCTTGTTACAAGTGAATTCATCCAGAAGTAATTTTGCTCCAGATCTTTGATACGCGATTGGCGTTGCGTTTCAGTGACTTTGATAATATCAGCCGGATCAATTTCATGTTTGAGCTTTTCGATGACAGCTTTAGCTGCATCCATCAGTTCCTTTGTGCGTGGTGGATCGGCATTAAATCCGATGTTGATGGAATATTGTTCGACTGGAAAATAAGATTGACTTCCGTAGATAGATACGCCATACACGCCACTTTCTTCTTCACGTAATGATTCACGGAGTTTGATCCGGGCGAGCTCAATAAGTGATTGAAGTACGTACCCCTGCGCGGCATTATATTGATCAGTGCCGTGATATACGATTTGAACTAATGAACTTGGTGCTTCTCCCCTATTGTATACAGAATCCACTACACCTGATGGCATGCGATCGCCGACATCTTTATACGTTTCTTTTCTGCCTCCACCGGGCATCGCGCCGAGATAACGACCCGTCAATTTTTGTAATTGGACAGGATCAAAATTTCCCACAAAAAAGAATGTCATATCGCTCACATCTTTGAATCGATCTCTATAAATCTCCATGATCTCGGTATGTTTAATCTGATCATAAGATTCGAGCGTTGGAAATCCGCGTCGTGGATGATTTTGTGACGTTATTTTTCCAACACGGTCATAGAAATAGTTCTGCGGGTTGGCCAATAGATTTGCAAACCTGCCGCGCTCGCGATTGATATATGCACTTAACGCCACACTGTCTTCCCTATAGGCAGTCACCCATAAATATGCGAGTTGGATCATGGTCTCCAGGTCAGTTACTGATGAACTACCACTCATCCCTTCGAACCTTTCGAACACAAAAGGAGTCACACTTACCCGCTGGGTAGATAGTTTTTTATCAAGACCTGTCGCATTGTACGGCCCTACCCCACTCGCCTGGATAACAGAACTTACACTTCGCGCAGAAGGATATTTTGATGCATCATACAGAGAATGTCCTCCGGGACTATAGGCAGACATCAGGATTTCATCATTTTTAAATGAGGTCGGTTTCGCTTTTACTTTAATGCCATTTGGGAGATCCCATTCATATAATCCTAAAACAGTATCATGTTTCATATTAATGACCGGCAATTCCGGAAGCGTGGCTGATAATATAGGTGCAGACACATCGATATCTACATATGGTTTCAAACTTGTTTTGTTTACTTCCTGCATCATCTTTATCAGTTCGATTGAATCAGGTAACATCCCAAGATCTTTTGCAGGTGCGGTGATGAGCACCATGTTGTTGGAACTGGTAATCCATTTAGAGGCATACGCACTGACTTCATCCAGCGTAATCGTAGGCATCATGGCCTTATAAAGTTCCAGATGCTGACTGGCGTCTGGCACCGGGTTATCTTCCAGGAAGTGGTACACGAGTCGTGATATGAGCCGATTGGATTCCTGTTTATCTTTCTCCAACACATTCTGTTCTGATTGACGTAAAATGGACGCTTTCTCCCGCTCAAGTTCTGATGTAGTAAAACCATGCTGTAATACGCGCTGGTTTTCCTCCAGCAAAGTTGTATAGGCACGACGTATATTTTTTGCTTCCGCCATGGCTGTACTTGAATACATGGCAAGATCTGCCACATCCTGATAATATCCTGTGGAGCCGAATATGAATGGCGGATCCGATAGTCGTGAAAACTCAGCGAGTCGTTTGCCCAACATGCGATTGTATAATGACTGAACTAACCGATCCCTGTAATCCACGAGTGTCGTGACAGGAGTGAATTTATGTTTGTAATAGATTTGAATACGTGTGTTCGTCGCTTCGGCATCGGTCACGATTTTTGCAAAAGTCGCATCATGCACTGGAAATGAAACAACTTCTTTCTGTCTTGGATTTTGACTTGGTTTTATACTTCCAAATTCAGATTTAATCTTTTGTTCGATCGCATCAACGTCAATATCACCAACCACCATGATGGCGGTAAGTTCCGGACGATACCAATCCTTGTAAAACCTCCGGGCCACATCATAAGCTGCGTTCTGCACAATCAATGGGTCCCCTATTGGAAGCCGGTCAGCATACCTGGATTTGTAATAAATGATCGGGAGGTATTCCTGCTGCATACGTTGTTCGGCGCTGAGACGTGTGCGCCATTCTGATATGACCACACCACGTTCTTTGTCGATCTCTGCATCATCGAATGCGATTCCATCAGCCCAGTCACGAAGAATAAGCATTCCTTTATTAAACATGTCCTGGTCGTCTGTACGTACCTGCAACATGTACACGGTTTCATCAAAACTTGTGTACGCATTCAGGTCAGGACCAAATCGGGTACCGATAGATTCAAGGTAGTTGACTAATTCATTTTTTGAAAAGTGGGCTGTTCCATTAAATGCCATGTGCTCTACAAAGTGCGCCAGACCTAATTGGTCATCATCTTCCTGCATGGATCCTGCCTTGACTGCCATCCTGAGTTCGGCACGATGTTCGGGCTTTTTATTTTTCTGGATATAATAGGTCACTCCATTTTCCAGTTTGCCGATGCGGATAGTTGGATCAATAGGAATATTTGAAAGAGATGGCGGCAGTGTAACCTGGGATGAATTTGTAGAAGTTTGTGCGGAACACGGATTTTCAATACTAGCTGTAAGTATAATAAAGGAGCAAATGGAGAGCAGGATGGTTTTCAACATGGTTACAGATTTTAGAATATTCAATATCGGAAAAAATACTGAGTTTCGATGTGTTTCAGCAGGCAATTTTTTCCTTTTCCAAAATTATATTATAAAATAATGAATATAATAATCCTTACTACTGGTGGGGAATGCAGGCTAAGGATATCGACGAAATCCTTTTACTTTTATATGATGCGGGAGTAGCTCAGGGGTAGAGCTTTTGCTTCCCAAGCAAAAGGCCGTGGGTTCGATTCCCATCTCCCGCTCAGATCATT